>NZ_JBOGCL010000004.1:0-285152 GCF_050689095.1 Anaeroglomus insulsum | reverse complement strand
AATCAAAGTCAAATTCTTCAGCAGCACATCATATTATTGTTCACAATCGTCCCTCGCGCGTCCATCAGACCGCTAAGAACAGAACTGAAGATATTGGCTTGCCGTGCCGCCTGAATGTTTTCGAGAATGATATCATCCAGAAGCTCCATTTGCTGTGACTTAAAGCCGATTTGCCCGCAGATATTCTTGAGTTTGGATAAAACAACGGCATTCCCCTCAATGGCATCAATATAGTAAACAAGACTTTCGCTTAAATTGAACATCTGCAGCAAATGCCGGTTTTCCATCGATACCGTAATCTTCTTTTCCAATTCGGAACTGATTTGACGAATCGCTCTGAGATGACTGACAAAATGACGAACCGTGTACAGGAGAAACCCCAGCATCACATCTCGAATATCTGCGGTATTCCGATATTCCCGTTCGGTGAAGCTCAACTCCCCGCCGGTATGAATAAATATCAAGCGGTCCGAATGAATAATGATGCCGGTCACCTTGATGCCCAATTCGATGGACTGAAGAACCATGGCCCTGTCCGGCACCTTCCAGATAGCCAGCAGACGTCCCCCCGTGGTATCAAGCCGCGGAACTTCATCAACATCCAGCGTTGAAGCCATATCATATTCATCGATTTGAAACTGCTCTCTGAGCACGGCCCGTTCCTGCTCATCCGGCGCAAGAGCAACCAGAATCTGCCCCTGACCCTGCGGCGATGCAATAACCCGATTATTGATTATTTCGTACTGCTTGATCATCGTTTTGTCTCCTGAGAGCTGCATCTCTTGACTCATCTTGGCTGAAATTTTCCAGTTCCTCGCGGCTCAGTACGGCAGCTTCAACCACGTACAGCTTTTGAACAGGGCATAATTATACGCGCAGGGTATAAATAATCAAGAAAGCTCCCCCCCCCGTTCAGACCATTGAAACCGCTAACTCCGACACATGTTCCGACCAGGGCCAATCCATATCGGCAGGAAAGCAAGCTGGCTGAGGACCGAAAAACTGATCAGCGCCGGCAGCGAGATGTCATAGAGTACCCCCATCAGCAGACTGCCCAAAAACCACGCCAACCCGTATCCCGCATTAAAAATCCCAAACCCCGTCCCCCGCCGTTTGCAGGGAAGTCAAATCGCTTTGACTTCGTTTCCGTTTCATGGACCTTAGACGGTGTTCTGGGCTTTATGCCGATAGGCAAATACCGTCACGTTCTCAAGCGTAACCATGCCCTCCTGAATCATCGCGTCGAGTTCGGGCAATATGGTCTGAATCCTTTCCGGCTTATCCACAATCTCAATCACGATCGGCAAATCTTCCGATAGACGCAGAATCTTGGCCGTATGCATCCGACTGTCAGCGCCAAAGCCCATAATACCCCGCACAACGGTCGCTCCGGCCAGTCCCTTTTGCCGGGCCAGGCGAACGATCGCCTCATACAGCGGCTTGCCTTCATATTTATCCGCCTCGCCGATAAAGATCCGAAGCAATTGTGATTCCGATGGCAGTTGCATCTGTGCCTCCCTGGATTATAATGATCCAACTTAAAATGTTCCATTTCGTCGCGGCTAAGTACGTCCGCTTCAACCACGTGCTTCCTGAGCTGGCGGAATAATCAGTCCCGCTGGGTATATCAAATCCACTTTCCAAGTGCCAAACCCGCAATCATCGCAACAATCCCCAGCGTATTGTGCAGCAGAATATTGCCCGCCGCTTGAACCCACTCGGCGTCCTCCAGCAGCCGGCTGGTTTCAAAAGCAAACGTCGAAAAGGTCGTAAACGCACCGAAAAATCCCAGAAATACGATAATTCGCATCTGACCCGACAGCGTCAGCCGCTCTTCCAGAATCGCCCATACCAGCCCGAAACACAGACAGCCGACAACATTCACCACCGCCGTCCCCAGCGGAAACGCCGTCGAAACATGCTTCTGCACCAGCCCCGAAAGCCAGTACCGGGCCAGCGTTCCGGCCGCCCCTGCAAGACTCAAATACAGCAATTTTAGCAGCACAATATACTCCTGCACTTATGTATATGTTTTTTTGATTCCAGCATGATCAGATGGGGGATATCGTTTGTAAAAAATACTCCCACAGTCTGTTCTGCTGTAGGAGTTATCAGCCCTGGCAGGCGGTTATACGGGGAACTCCATCCCCATTCCAAATCGATTGATTCAGACATCATCCCAATTGTACACAAAATCCACACCGTGTAAAAGCTTTTTTTGAGTTTGTCGCGAATAGTCCCGCCCGGCATAAAACCCCGGGCTGGTCATGTCCGTTTATTCGCCTGGCGGAACTGCCGCGGCGTCATCCCCGTCACCTGCTTGAACGTCCGCGTAAAATAGCTCTGATTATTATACCCCACCTCAAAACACACCTGCGTACAGTTCATCTCCGTCTTAAGCATCAGCCGCTTGGCCGCATTGATCCGGACATTCGTCAGATAATCAATCAGCGTAATGCCCATCTGCTCCCGAAACAAATGTGCCAGCCGCGACACACTCAGATGCGCCTCACGCGCAATATCCGCCAGCGTGATCGGCCGGTTATAATTCGCCTCCATATACTCCATCGCAGGACGCAGCTGACTCATCTTCCGCGCATCCTGACACGAATACACACTCTCGATAAAATCATCCAGCGCCCGACTGATCCAGGCACACAAATCATCCTGCGTATGAATCGACAGCACCTTGTTGATATAGTCCAGATTCTTATTCAGCAGCACATTGATATCCACCCCCCCCTGCGCCGCCGCACGACTGAGCACACTGAGCAGTTCCACCAGCCGCGCCTTGAGCACATTCATATCCCCGGGACTATGAAACAAAATCATCCCCAGCAGATTATTCAAAATCTCCCTCGCCCCCGTCCGATCGCCAATCTTGACCTTGGCAATCAGCTCCCGCTCCGACTCATACGGATACGGTTCATCCGCACCAAGCCGCTTGCTCTCCTGAATCACCTCGCTGATACGCGACTGCTGCTGGGTCTTCTGACGCCGCCACTGCACCACACACGGATCCAGTTCCGCCGTCTGATACAGCAGCACATAGAGAAATTCCGCCGCCTCATGAATCTTCCGCGCGGCAACCACCTGCAGCTCCTGGGCGGCTTTGTGCAAATCAAAAAAATCATAACGAAGCCCCCGAAGCCGTTTCTTCAGCTCCGCATCAAACAGCTCATCCGGACGCTCCCAAAGGCACTTGCCGAAAAACATCCCGCCCAGCGGCGTCTCCCCATCCATAATCGGCACACACACCAGCACAATCCCCGCATGACACAAGCTGATATACGGCTGACCCGTCTCTAAGGCGATATTCATACTCCGTAATCGGTCTTGCCGACACCGTGCCGCCCCGATCCGTGAATTCCGAATCAACCGGCAATAATACGGATGACACGGCTGCGAACACAGACCCACTACCTCCTTGCCGTCCAGCCCGGTACACTCCAGCGGCAATTGATAATTAGCGACAAAAGACGTCTGTATCACCTTGAATTGGTCCCTGCTAAGCTGGTCTTTTAAGTCCAGTTTGGTCGATATCGTCCCTTGCATAAACCCGCTAATCTCCAAAATTATCTAATCCCTCTGAATAGCAAAATATTATTATAGTAATTCACAAACAATTATACAAGCCCCAAATACCCGACTCAAAAGCCCCCATACCCGCAGCAGGAGACCTCAAGGCTTAGGTCCTGACCACCTTGGCCTTCTTCGTCCTGCCAACATTGACAAAAAAATACCGCAGGGCATCAATCGGATGGTCATACACCCCATCCTTCTCCGGCAGCTCGCTGGACGGATTGGCCGGATAATGATAACACCGCATCGCCTCAATCAGCCGTCCGCACTGGGGATCAATCACCAATCGGCTCTTGCCGTCGCCGGACTTGACCACCTGCCGAATCAGCTCAATCCCCTCCACAATCCGCGACGCATGATACGTGCACTGAATCCCCCGGCGTGCAAGCTCCATCACCGGACTGGTCCCCGTTACCAGATTCCGCTGGGCACCCGCCGGATCACAATACGTCCCCGCTATCGTATCCAGCCCCCCGGGCGTCCGACGCAGCACCACATCAAGATGCACCGACAGCTCTTCCCCGGCCTCCTGATACTCATCCAGGACTCGAACCACACCCGCTTCATCCTGCTGAATCCACAGGCACACATACGGACTGCGATGCCCAAAATCCATCGCCAGATACAGCGGCAGCCCCGGATCATACGTCACCGGACGGACATGCGTTTCCATGGCAAAGTCCGCAAACACCGCATGGTCCATCCGAGGCCGCAGACACAGCATCTCCGACTCAAACGCCGCCCGACTGCTCCGACGCATCTGGTCAATCACATCGTCAATCTTCAGATACCCCGACGCCTGCTGGGCCTTGCCCCCGCAATCCGACCACAACGGACACTGCGAACAGGTCCGCCCCTCGCACCGCTCGATCACCTCCCACACACACCAGCGAAACAGCCGAATCTTTGATTGATACGTCCCGTCAATCAGCCGCTGCATCACGCCGTACGGCTGATGCATCGTGCTGAAAATCTCCATCGCACCGCGAATCCCGTCCCGCGTCTTGGGCACAAATTGCGCCGCCCGAAACACATCCTCCTTGAACAGCTCCGCCTCATCGCACCGCAGCTTGTGAATATGAATCCCGCGCACATCCCGCGGCGAATGCGCCAGCACACCGACATCCGACCGGTTGCTGAACCGGCACCGCCCCACCCGCACCTTGCCCTCCAGCATCGGCCGATACGCATCCGTCAGCGCATAGTCACAAAAATACTCATACATCCGACTGCTCTGGTCCAGCGACCCCGCCAGAATTCGCGTCTTGCACCCCGGCTTAAAGATGCTGTCCAATAGCGTCGCCACCGCCGCCAGCCGCGTCTTGCCGCCCCCGCGTCCGGCCCACACGATGCAATCCGCCGAGTCCTCCGCACCCACCGCCTCCGGCAGTCCCGCAAAATCCGCACTGTAGGCATGCCACAGATAATCCATCGGCGCATTATGCCCCGAACAAACCGCCTTGTCCGGCACATCCAGCCCCAGATGCGTCTTGACATAGGTATGAAGTTCCGCCCGCGACTGCGGCGCGCAGACTATCTCCGCCGCCGTCTCCACCAATTGCTCCTGCACCTCCACCGCCGCTTTCTGCGCACGGCATCCCCCTGTTGGCACCTTCTTCTTCGCCATTGTCAAGCTCCTTTATGAAAAATGGATAAATATGAAATGAATAATATGAAATGCATCGTATGGGCACCCGCCGGCCGCTCTTCATAATACAGCAACCCCCAGCACAAGCGACGGGATTTGTATCAATATACGCCCATACTCATTCCAACAGTAAGGGCAGGCCCCCATGCCTGCCCTGATTATCCAACGTCGCCGAAACTGAACGCTTCGATCTATCCCCCATTCTTGTATTCTTGTATCCCTGTATTCTTATATTCTTATATTCACCATCGCCTTGCCGTACACCAGCGTCCCATCGGCCAGCTCACCCGACACCGTCACTTCCACCGGCCCATCCGCAACGGCATTCAAAAACGCCTGCTTGTCAAACCACCCGACAACAAACACATCTCCGCCGGATACCACCCGCCGTTCAAATACCGACTCCACATCCCCCGGACTCAGCCGCAGCCGGGTATCCAGCCCATTCACACCCGCCGGCAGCTTGAGCATCGCCGTCACATACCGCGACGTATCACTCCGCCGAATCGTCGTCGGCACCATCGTCAGCATCCCCGCCTGTTTGCGAATCACGCGAATGACCGTCTCATCCGGCGGCGACACCATAATCCCATCCGATATCGCCAGCCCTGCCGTATAAACCCCAACCGGCAGACGCACGATTGCCGCAGGCTGTCCGTCAATCAGCGTCAGACCCGCCACCTGCCAGATATACGCAACGATATCCTCCCCCGATGACCTGCTGCCGTCCAGAACCACCTCGGCCGTCCCATCCGCATCCGCATACACCGTCTGATCCGGCCCTGCATCGACTTTGGTCTCCACAACACCCGCCGACCGCATCACCTCCATCACCTCCGCATCCGTCAGCGTCCCCCGATAAATCCGCACCTCATCCAGCGTACCCGAATAATACATCGGCTGGGGTGCGAACGACCCAAGACAGACATCCTGCCCGGCTGCCGTATCCATCGCACACGCCTTCACCTCGCCGGTAGCCTCCCGCTCCCCGTCCACATACAACCGAACCTCCGACACATCCGGCGTCCCGTCATTGTCCAGCACCGCCGCCACATGATGCCACTGCCCGTCGTTAATCCGTGTCGTGCCATAGATATACCCGCCCTCCACTTCCGCACGCAGTGTCCCGTTTTCATTGACCCGCATAATCCACTTGCGGCCTGTCTCTTTGCTGCCCCAGCTGACAATTTGTCCGCCGGCTTGGGTCGTCTTAACCCACGCCATACACGTCCGCGACAGTTTTCCCGTAATCCCCTTATATCCCGGCACCGTCATACAGTCATTGATCCCATTAAACAGCAGCGCGTTGCCGATCTTGCCCACAATCCAGGGATTGCTTTCTCTGTCATTAACCTGCCCATCATGCCCGCCGGCACTGTCCGCCGCCGTCGGCCCCGATTGCTCATCCAGCTTCCAATAGGCCTCCAGTGTCGTCGGCACCGTCATACCCGTCTGAACCGTAATCGCCGCCGATGTCAGGGCGTAATCATAAACCCGCACCTCATCCACCAGACCCGAAAAATACTGCGGCAGCGGCATAAAACTTCCAATCGCCGCATCCTGCCCGACCGCCGTATCCATCGCACAGGCCTGGAGTCCGCCGATAGCCTGACGTACCCCGTCCACATACAGCCGAACCTCCGATACATCCGGCGTCCCGTCGCTGTCCAGAACCGCCGCGACATGGTGCCATTGCCCATCGTTCACAGGCATTGTCCCGTAAATATACCCGCCCTGCACTTCCGCACGCAGCGTCCCGTTTTCATTCACACGCATCACCCATTTCTTGCCCGTCTCATAACTGCCCCAGCTGACAATTTGTCCGCCGGCTTTGGTCGTCTTGATCCAGGCCGTACAGGAACGCGACGCTGTGCCGGAAATGCCCTTATACCCCGGCACCGTCACATAATCATCCACCCCATCCAGCACCAGCGCATAACCGCTGACGCCGTCAGCACGAATCGCCTCATCGCTGTGGAGCAGGTATCCTGTGTGACCGCCCAGGCTGTCGGCAATCTCTACTCCCGACACCTCATCCATCGTCCAGTACGCCGAAGGCTCATCGACCACCAACGGCTTAACCTGATTCACAATCACCGCATCGCTGACAGCATAGTTGTAAATCCGGACCTCGTCCACCAGCCCCGCAAAATACTGCGGCTGCGGCAAAAACACACCGATAGCAACGTCGTTGCCCAAATCCGTATCGATCGAATTCAGGCCGATAGCCCCAACCTCATCCAGCGCCCCGTCCACATACAGACGAATGTGCATCACCGTCGGCAACCCAACACTGTCCAGCACCGCCGCCACATGATGCCACTGCCCGTCGTTAATCGCTGTCGTGCCATACACATACCCGCCCTCAACCTCCGCACGCAGCGTCCCGTTTTCATTGACCCGCATAATCCACTTCCGGCTTGTTGCTTTATTGCCCCAGCTGACTATCTGCCCACCGGCCTGCGTCGTCTTGATCCAGGCCATGCACGACCGCGACCGCATCCCGGTCACCCCCTTGAACCCCGGAATCGTCACATAATCGTCCACCCCGTCCAGCACCAGCGCCCCTCCCGCTGCACCGCCAACCCATGCTCCGCTGCCGTCGTTACCCATCAGCTTGCCCGGATGTCGCCCCAGGCTGTCTGCCGCATCGGTTCCCATCGTCTCATCCAGCGCCCAATGCGCCAAAGGCTCATCGCGCATCGGGTCCGACGGCTGTATCGTCATATAGGTATCGATGGAACTGTGCAGCGCCGAAATCGCCGTATCATCCAGGGCAATATCATACACCCGGACATCATCCAGAAATCCGCCAAAATACTGCGGCAGCGGGATAAATCCGCCAATCCCCACGTCCTGACTCGCCGCCGTATCAATCGCACACGCCTGCACGCTGCCGACTGTATCCCGAACCCCATCCACATACAATCGGACTTCCGAAATATCCGGCGTCCCGTCGCTGTCCAGCACAACCGCCACATGATGCCACTGCCCGTCATTGAGCGGCATGGTGCCAACGATCCACCCGTTCTGAACCTCGGCACGCAGCACCACCGCCTTTTCCCATGAATATGTCCCGACTTCATCCAGTCGCACCACCCACTTCTTGCCCGTCTCAAGGGCGCCCCAGCCGATAATCTGACCGTCATTCATCCGGGTCGTCTTAATCCACGCCGTACACGTCCGCGACGTCTTGCCCGTAACCCCCTTATACCCCGGCACCGTCACATAATCATCCACCCCGTCCAGCACCAGCCCATTGCCGTTGCGCCCCGGCATCCGCACCTCATCTGAGGCATTCACCAGCATCCCGTCATGCCCGCCCACACAATCCCGCACCGCCAGCCCCGAAGGCTCATCCATCATCCAGTACGCCGCAGGCAGCGCCGGCACCGGCCAGATCAAACGCCGCAGTTCCTCTTCCTCCAGTGCCACATCATAAATCCGTACCTCATCCAGCAAGCCCGTGTAATAAGAACCAACTTGAGAGGAATTGCCCCCTACAACAAACCAGCCCCTGGTGTTAGTGCTGATTAATAAATCCGGATTGGTCACCATATCCGGCGATTCAATAATACCATCCACATACAGACGGATATGAGACACTTTGGGGGCCTCCGAAATCGGCAGCACCGCCGCCACATGATGCCACTTGCCGTCATTGACCACCGTACTGCCTCGGACTAAGCCGCCCTGCACATCAACTAAAATCTTTCCCGTCGCACCCACACGAAAAGACCACAGACCTCCGTTGGTCGATGTTGAACCCCACGAGACAATCGAGCCGCCGTCAGCGTCCGTCGTCTTAATCCATGCCGCACAGGTGCGGGAAATAATATGGCCAATACCCGGATACGAAGATTGAACAAAGCTGTAATTCTCTAAATTTAACGCGTTGCCCCACCGCCCCGCAACCCACGACTGTAACGGACTTCCTTCCAATACCCCGTCGTATGAATTAAATTGGGGTTGCGCCACACCGCTGTTTTTGACCTTCGTCCCGGTTATTTCATCCATCTTATAATAAAGGACCGGCTCAGCGTTTCGCTGCCCAAGAACAATCTGCTTGCCCCCCGTCGTCATCGCCAGCCCGTAGGCCCCAAACCGCACCATATCCCGCGGCGTCCCCAATGTCAGATTCGCGGCCGCTGTCGGGCTTGAATTATAGGTATTTTCAAATACCCCTATCTGATCCGTGCCGCCAAACAGTAGATATTCTCCCAGGCCCGTCGTTGAACCCGTATAGTATCCATTCAAACTCCGATCCAATTCCATCGGGGTAGTTTCCGCACGGCTTTGTGAATATGTCTTGCCGGAACTCAAATCATAAAAAAAACTCCGGCCTGTACTGGTCGGCACCCCCATCACCATCCCGCCGCTTTGCTTGAGGTCTTTCATCGTCACTTGGACCCACCCCGTCTCCAGCGTCTCTATCAGGCTCGCCCCCGACCCATCCACCGCAATCCGCCGCAGCCCGCCCGCCTGGTCATACAAACACAGCACCGACGGCTCCGGCGTCGTAGTAATCTGCGCCCCCACCGGAAACTGTGTCGTCGTCATCGGCACCATCGCCTCCGTGGGCCGCATTATATGATCATCATAAATCCGCACCTTCCACGTCCACGTCATCCCGCTGGACGCATCATAAACCGCATGCACCACCGCCACTGCACGCGGCTGCCCCGGCAGCGTTACAATATCATAGATAAGCCCGTTGGTCGTATCATCCCCCCGTCCCGGCAGTTCGATCTGTAAATCCACCTGCCGTGTCGTCAAATCAATCCGCGTAATCACATGCCGCGCATGCGTCACGATATACAAATACTGCCCATCATCCGATAGCGCCATGTTGTATTTTTCCGAAAAATCGACATTGACCTCCCCAAACCCGAAGGTGCTTTCCACCACCCCCAGATAGGGGTCAATCACCGCAACATACCGCGTCGGTGCCTGCTCCGGCCGCACTACCACCGCATACAGCCGCTCAGCCCGCGCATCATACACAATCCCGCGCGCATCGAGTCCCGTCATGATGGAGTATTTCGTCGAAGGAGAAATAATTTGACCCGCCCACACCCCCATACTGCACAACAGAAACCATACCCAGACCACCCACACCCCTTGACCCCGCGTTTTCATAATCCAACCCTTTCCTTATAAAAAATCATTCTCTGCCTGTCCCGGCAGACATAAAAAATAACAGCCATAATGACGGTGTACCCGGCCGGGGGACAGAAAACCTCCTAATCCCTGTATATAGGTCAATACAATTATATGAAATTCTCCCCCATCAAGTCAAACTATTTGTGCAAATCCCCCTCTCCCCCATCGTTTTTTCAACGTTGCCGAAGAATCCAGCTTCAGTCTTTTATTTCACCCCCCACGCCTATCCATAGCAAGGGCAGGCCCTGGGGCCTGCCCTTTTAAGCTTAACGTCTGTCCGCCAAAATGAATGTTTAGAGGAACCCTTAAAATTGGTTTCGTATGTGGTGCCTCGGAGGATAGTTTTCTTCTGGTATTCCGGTATCCTTGTATCCTTATATTCTTACTTGCCCACCTCAAAACTCACTGGCAATCCCTTCTCCGGCTCAACCAGCAGATTCGTCACCGTATAAGACAGCTTCACCGACGCATCATCCTTGCCGCGGGCCACTTTGACCAGCTTGGTTGTCCGTGCTCCCAGCGTCAGCTTTGCCGGCCCGACCTTGCCTGTCCGCTTCAATTCCAGATTCACAAACGCATTATTGACAATCTCAAAATAAAACGCATCGTCGGTGGTCAGATACGCCGGCCGCACCGTCACGGATTTCTCAAACAGCGGCAGCAGATACTCCTGCCTGCCCACCAGCATGTTCCCCACCCACACGATCGTCCGCCCCGCACGCACGGCCTCTTCGACCGCTTCCACCGTCCGTTCTTTGGCCAGCACCAGCGTCAGTGTTCGGTGCTTGTCCGGCGTGTACTGGGCATCATACGACGGCTGATGAATATCCGAATTGCCCAGCATCGTCATCCCCTTGTCCAGGCACCACCGATGCGCCAGCGGATAATAATCATCCCCATTGGCCACTTCCATCCCGTGCAGCCACTGCTTGTCAAACATCGTCGTCTGCACATCTTCCCACTTGCCCTTGTCTTCACCCTTCCAGGTATGATGATTCCAGAACACAAACCCTTCCTGTTCGTTGGCCACCCGCACTGAATCCAGCACATTCTTGTTGTCAATCGGGTCAATATCGGTGATAAAGATGGCGTTGTAATGCCCCGGCGGTGTATCTTTGGTAATCTCGCTGCCTTTGATCAGCAGGATATTCATCTCTTTGGCCTTACTCTCCGCAATCGCATAGGGCCGGGCATGATTGGTCGGGATATCCTCCTTGTGCGGCTGGTACTCGATATGGTCGGTCAGGGCAATCGCATCCAGCCCTTCACGCCAGGCCTCTTCCACACGCACCGTTGGCCAGACCAGCCCATCCGAAAACACCGTATGCACATGAAAATCACACACCAGCGTCTTGTAGTCATTCGTATCCGGAAAATACCGCAGCCCCGGACGCTCCGGCTCCGCCCACACACACGCCCCCAGCAACACCATCAACACAACACCTCGGACAATACCCTGCAACTTCATCTTTGGTTCTCCTGATTCTGTTTCCATTCCAGTTCTCATAACATCCCATCCATCAACTCACGCAGGAGCAGGCCCCCGGGCCTGCCCTTTTTAGCTTATCGTCTTAAAATGGGTTTCGTATTTGATACTTCGGATTAAGATTTATCTTCTTGTATTCCGGCATCCTTGCATTCTTATATTCTTGTATTGCAGCCCAGGCCTCCGTGCTTGGGAATCAATCCCTATCCGCCCCTGGCGGAATCCTTCATTTTGCATTTTGATTTTTGCTTTTTAATTTTTTTCAAGCAGTTTCTCCGTCTCCTGTTTCACCCAATCCGGCCGATCCGTCGTAATACTCGCCACCCCCAGCTCAATCAGCCGCCTGGCCTCCGTCGGCTTATTCACCGTCCAGGCCGCCAATTCCAGTCCCGCCGCCCGAATTTTGTCCGCCAGTTCAGCCGTTACACCCGCAAAATGCAAATCCAGCCCATCCAGCTTCTTTTCTTTGGCCGTCTGAATCACCGCCGGATCAATCGGAATATACGCCTGCGTAATCTTGTCTTTCTCTCCGCCTGCCAGCCAGTACGCCGGAATATCCGCCATCCGCTCCTTGCACGCACTGATCGTATTCAGATTAAATCCGATAAACACAATCTGCTTGCGATGAGCATTCCCTTCGAGCATTTTTGCCAGCGCCGGCACCAGCCGCTTGTCGCTTTTCAATTCCACATACAGCCGCCGTCCCTCCGGAATCGTCGCAATCACCTCCTCCAGAAATGGAATCTTCTGCCCGGCAAACTCCGCCCCCTTGAACTTGCCCGCATCCAGCGACCGCAGCTTCGCCGAGTCCGTCGCCTCGACCTTCATATCCACTCCCGTCGTCCGCCGCGTCGTCGCATCGTGAATCACCATCACCCGCCCGTCCGCCGACAGATACACATCCACCTCCACCGCATCCGCCCCCACCTTCCACGCCAGCTCAACCGCCGCCAGTGTATTCTCCGGCGCCGCATACGACGCCCCGCGATGTGCGACATACTCTACGTGTTTTGTCTTCATATCCGCTCCCGACGAAGCCCCCGCCGAACAGGAACTCCCCATAATCACCCCCACACACATCACCGCAGCAGCGGCCGCTTTGCTCATACGTCCCATCTGATCCTCACATGTTTTTGATGATTTATAACCTAAAGGATGGCTCTAAATATAGCGTTCCGGCGGTAAAGAGAAGATTTTGCTCACTGGCAAGGCAGGCAAAATGAGCTTTATCTGGCCAATAAAGCGGCTTTTGCCTGACGCCGCCAGAGACAAAAAGAGTCCTGGGTCCGCCAAAATGAAAGATTAGAGGAACCCTTAAAGCTCCAACCCATAATACAGAAAACAGTCGATCGCTTCAACACCAAAGGTACAACATAAAAAAATGCAGGGAAAGCCCCTTTTTCCTCACTCAATCCCCGCCAGGGGCGACACACTGTTATTCTTGAGTTCTTATGTTCTTGAGTTCTTGTGTTCTTGAGTTCTTGTGTTCTTGAGTTCTTGTGTTCTTGATACATCAGACGAATCGCACACCGGTCTGGTTACACCCTCCCCGCCAAATCCCTGCCCTTTGTCCAGAGCCGCTGAGGCTTTCCTGTCTGGAGCTGTTTATCCCCCAGGACAACCCTGGCATCAATCCACCATGTTCTGTTTGTTAATAGACCTTCTGAGCCGCTTCTTCCCGCGTGGCTACATAATTGCTCTGTGAACCATCTCCCACCCCGCCGGTGTACCAGCGAATCTGAACATCCCGACCCTCGGTCTGCTGGATCGGCGACACATGCCCATCCAGCCACAGCGTATTGGAATACCCCGTACCCTCCGGTGAATACGGCGGCACATTCTGCACCACATCACTGGTCCGACCGTGCCGGAAACATTCCAGCAGTGCATCAGGAAACTTATCCCGGTTGGCAACACGCCATTGCGTCAGGTTAAACGGATTCCCCGGCTTGATATGAAACATATCCCCGTTATTGTCCAGCTTCTGCTCAAAATGATCCTGCATCACAATCATCGTCCCCGGCGATTTTATCCGCCCCAGAATCCGGTTGGCCGCAAACCCGTTAAGCCCGAAATGCGCCCAGTAATAAATCTCAATCGGATCTGACGCATTCCACGTCTGCAGCTTATACCGCGAACTGGGACAATGAAACACATTCATATTCTCGGCATAGGGAAGATACGCTATCCCCCAATAGGCGTTGATATCATCCTTATCATACATCTGGCCGGGCTGGTCCTTGATATACCAGTACCCCCGATTGGGTCCCCAGTGCGACCGCCCCTTGTTTTCTTCCGCATACGCCAGAAACGCCACTCCAAATCCCTTCTGATGCGCTGCGCAGGTCATCTGCTGGGCATGCCGCTTGACCTTCCGCAGCGCCGGCATCACAATCGACAGCAATAATCCGATAATCGCAATCACCACCAGCAGTTCTATCAGTGTAAATCCGTATTTTTCCTGCTTGTTGCTCACATCTGATCCTTTCCTGTTACACTCCGACACAATCCTGACACTGCCCAGGTCTCCGTACCTGAGAGGTCCCACAACAACCCCTATCGCACACGACGGGATTGTATGATTCGCTTTAACGTTGCCGAAGCATCCGGCTTCGGTCTCTCATCGCAAACCCAGGCCTCCATGCCTGGGCACTTCTTGTATCCCTGTATTCTTGTATCCCTGTATCCTTGTCTTTACTGCAGCCAGTGATCGACAAACACCATCAAATCCGCGATATCCACAAGGCCATTGCCATCCGAATCCCACCGGTTGTTAAACCCGGCAGTCTGGGCACTCCGCTGCCAGGTGCGGGCAAAGGATGCAAAGTCATTCATATCTGTCGACGGCTGAACATAGTGAAACGTCCAGGCGGCATCAAAAGGAATGTAGGCAAAGATAAAGTCCGTATCGTTAACTGCCTGGGTTGCCGACAGTTCCATACAGGTCACGACAAATTCGCCACGGTCGCCGGCATAGCTCATCGCAAAATGTCCTGGCGCCCCCGCCGTCTGACCATAGCTATTCAGCATCAGCACGCCCTGTTCCGGACTGCCGCCGGGGATTCGCACGCGGTACACACCTTTGTCCTGACGCGTTACAGTCGCACGGCCGTTGCTCTTTTTGACCACGCCATTGCTGCCGACATGGCCAATCATCACCTGGTCGCTGTTATACGGCAGATACAGGTATCCAAATCGTTCCGCCGTATAACCGAATGCACCCTGATTGGTCCGGGTTACCACATCCCAGCCGGTTCCATCCGCCGACGGAGCCGCCGAAGCCGTGGTATTCTTGGCCGCATTCTGAGCCGTCACAAACAGCACCCCATCTTTGGCACTGACCCCTGCCAGCGATACCCGATAACTGCCCGCAAGCCCGCCTGAGCTGACCGTCGGAGTCCTGCCGCCCGAGGCCGCAACCGCCAGCGTGGTATCCACATGCCCTCCGGAAAAGCCGTCGCTATAGGGGAACCAGGCCGCCGCAAAATCCGAATCCCCTTCGGTTACAGCCGACGCCGCCTTATGAACCACCACGCCCTGGCTGCCTTCCTTGATGGCCCGGTCCGTCGAAATCGTCGGCACATACGTGCTGCCCGAATATGTCCGGGTCGCCTGACGGGCCGTCGCAATCAGAATCCCCTTGTTCATCGGCAGCTGGTAGCCGTTGCAGCACATCCCGTAATCCCCGCTGTCATAATGGTACGACGACAGGTAATTCCGGCTGTTGCGGGTATAAATCCCGCCCAGCACTGTCGCGGTATTATTGACCACCGAATAATCGCCTGCCGCCATCCCGGTCACATCGGCCGTCCGATTCGGCCCTGGAGCCGCCGGAGCATTGGCAAACGGAATGAACGCAAATGTAAACGCTTCATACTGATTCGTCTGCAGGTTGTAGGTCGTGCCGTTATCAATCGGCAGGTCGCGCGTCTGAATCAGCCAGTCATTGCCATCCGGCTGATAGGTAATGATATTGTCATCCGAATACGACCCCGGCCCCGAACACACCAGCAGCGTCCCCGTCTTCGGACTGTGGCCGTCAATGCTGAGCCGGTACGTCCCCGTCGATTCATATTTTACCCGGAAATTCTTCGTCCCGTTGAGCACCCCGCCGCTGCCCCAGATGACACCCGCGGCAATCCCCGGCGTCTCATACGGAATATAGATATAATTGAACGGATCCTGCTCCCACGACGCACCATTCACACCGTTGTCATGGGTCGTAATCATCCAGCCGCTGCCGTCAAACTGCGGGCTGGCGCTGGCATAATTGTCTTCATTCTTGCCGCCGCAGACAATCAGCACCCCGTCCCGCAGACTGTCCACACCCGGAATCGTCAGCTTCCAGGCACCCTTGGCCGTCGCCGAAAACAGGCTGCCGCTGAACGGATACGGACGACTCATCCCCGCCGCCGAAACCAGCGTCTCATTGAGCACCACAGGCCCCGAACCATGTACCACCCAGATATCCTTGTTGTTGTCCATATTCAGGGCACGACCGCCGATCCAGCCGCCGTCAAACGGAAAATACGCCACACCCACATTCACGTTGTCCTCATCCCCGCCGGCATACCCCGCATAGGACAAGGATGTCGTAAAGACCGCAATCCAGGCGTTGGTCTGACCATATCCCATCGCCGGCGTATGAAAATTCAGCTGAAGCCCGTTCTGTCGACCGTTTTCGGCAATCGATGCAATATGCACCCCGTTGAGCAGATCGTCTTCCAGCACATTGCCGATTCTCACCACGTAATCGCCGCGATTGGACTGCCCGATCGGATAATTCGGGTCATTAATCGACATCATCGCCGTCCGCTGACCCGAAGGAATGCTCAAAATAATCTCGTTGGGTTCATTGCCTTCACTAAGCTCAACCACTTCAATATTGGCCGCCTGCACCGTCGGAATCACTTCACGCCGACGGAACTGACTGAGCCGCTCCGCAAAATTCAGCGGCACACTGAACCGGCTCGTCGAGTCGGTCTTCTCCGCATTCAAATAGGGTGAGTACGTCCGCACACGAAGCTCATTGGACACATCATCCAGCTCCAGTAACCGCATCCAGCCGTTGCCCCCGTTGTCATAATTCTGATAATCACAGCACATCTGAATCACATCCCGACCCCAGGCGTTCTTCGAAATCAGCAGGCTTTCCCCGTCTGCCTCGCCATCGCCTTCCGAATCTTCACTGGAATGATGCCCGTTGAGCACCAGAAAGATCTGGTCGTTATTGTAAATCAGCTTGGTCCACTGTCCCAGACCGCCATTGGACGTCACCGTATTATACCCCACCGTCGAAAACGGCGGAATCAGCGTATTGGGGTCCTCCTTGTCGGATATATACGCATGGGTCGAATAAATCGCCGGCAGGTCCGGATGCGCGTCCAGCACATCCTGCGCCCATTTGAGGGCTTCATCATCCGGGAACAGCTCCAGGTTCAGATGCAGCCACTGCCGCCCGCCTGCTTCAAACACCTGGTAATGGCTGGCCCCGCTGCGATTGCTGCCGCCGTACCACGAACACCCCGCATACCGATGGCTGCCGAAGAAATACAAGTACTCCGCATAGCCGCCGTATTTATCCGTGGCCGTATGCATATCGTGATTGCCCATCGACACCGAATACGGCACCCGCTTGTTCGGATACAGCGCCGGGTCACCGTCCAGGATGCTCATGGCCGCATGGGCATTGAGCCACTGGTTTGGATCATCACCGTAATTATTGACAATATCCCCCAGGTGCGTCACAAATCGGATGTTTTCGGAGGCTGTATGATCTGCAATCCACTGCGTCTGACGGTTGAATATTTCCGGATAGCTCTTCGAATAATTCTGTGTATCCGGCAGCACCGCCACCTTGAACGGCGCGGCCCACGACCACACCCCCATTACACACACCATCATCACACACGACATTCTTTTCATCATCATCTCATCCTTTCTGAACTCACTGCGTACTGTCTGTAGATTCATTTTAAACTAATCCTGCTTGAACTTTTCCGGTTTGTCGCGGAATGATCATACCCATTGGGTATACATTCATCACGGCTGCACCATGGAACTGCCTCCCGGCCATTCCACACAGAATACGTTCTCGTACCCTCCCCCCTGAAGGCACAGAAATTACGCGACCATTGTTATCCGTCGATTAGATAAAAATGAGAGAACTGTAAAATTCAGAATAGATGAAAAATCACTTTCGCCCGCATATCAAACCGACATGCAGGCAAAATTTGGAAAACTAACAGAACCGTGACACGATGCTCACAATTTCAAAGCAGACTCCGTCAGATGCCCCTCTCGCCTCGGCACAGCATTGTCCTTCCTGCCCCTGCTGTTCTTCATCATAAAAACAATAAACCCGGAACATGGATGTCGTATGGTTCGAATGGACAATCGAAACTGGAAAATCCCCCCCTGCATACCTATTATACCTACATACTTGTATACCTGAATTGTATTCTTGCATCCCTGTATCCATGTATCCTTACATTCTTATTTCCCCCCTTGACTTTCCCCCCCTCAAAACCGCATAATGTCACGATGGAATGGAGGTTATTTCGAAGGAGCCGCCTGTGCGGAGCTTGTTACACGACAACTCGACATTACCAATCAGGGGATACACTCACTGTCTATCCGTATTTTTCCCTATTCTTTATGCAAACCGTTTGCATACGCCCCCGGAGACTTTCATCCTGTCTTCACGTTTCATTTTTATCTGCTTAGAAGGACGGTAACATGATCAAGTATCACTGCCCCAAATGCAATCAGAAACTCGGCGTCCCCGACAATTACGCCGGCCGGCGTGTCCGCTGCAGCAAATGCAACGAACCGTCCATCGTCCCAAGACCCGTCACCGAAGTCGTCATTCCTCCAGCCGCAGCACCTGCAGCCCAGTCCCAGTCCATCGCCGCGGTGGACCAGGCCGACGCCGACCCCAAAATCGCCCGCAAACTCGCCGTCCAGACCCTGCGAGCCTCCAACAAAACCAACCTTCTGGAGTATTTAGCCAACGCCTCATCCTCCACCGCCGGCTACCCCCTCCCACAACCAACCGATGCCGAGATGGACGTATTGAGCAAAGCCGACAGCGTGTCAGCACAGTGGCAAGAAGAAATCGACCTCCGTAATGCCGCCAGAAAATACTACCCCGCCCTGAGTGCCGTTTTCATCCAGGCCGATATCCAGCGGAAAATGGAAGCCCCCGACGGCGGATTTCGCTTTGCCCTGATCAGTTCACTTGGTTTGCTGGAAGTGTTCTGGATTTTCATCGGCCTGTCCGGCGCCTACACCATGTCTGTCTTTGAATTCTGAATCGCGGAGTGGTGTCCCCCGGCTTCCCCCAGCAAAATAGACGGACTGATCTGACCCCGTGAATACGTGCGGTATAAAACGGCCTGTGGCCGTCGCGGAATAATCATACCCGTTGAGTATATCTCGCGTCGGCCTTCTCCATCCGACGCGAGATTTTACATTGTCAACGCCACTGCTAACGTGCCGCCCCGACCAACTGATGCTGGGCGATAAAAGCACCATAGTGCTTATCCTGGCCCTGGATATGATTGACCAGCCAGTCTTTCAGGAATGTCGCCACACTAACCGTCGGCACCATCTTGCCGCTCTTGATTTTATCCATCAGGTCGCCAACCTGCATGGCCAGCTTATGATGCAAGGCCTGGTGAGCCGCAATGTCTGGATAACCCGCTTCATGCATCAGCTTTTCTTCGGAATTGAAATGCGTTTTGGTGTACTGCACCAGCGACGGCAGAATAGTCTGTACCACCGCATCCCCCTTGCTGGTCCGCATCGCTTCGTAAAGCTGGTTGACCATCGCCACCAACTGCTTGTGCTGAATATCCATCGCCGGAACCCCCACCGAAAAACTGTCCTGCCACTGTATGAATCCCATTGCTGTTATCCTTTTGCTTAAATTATTTTGTTCCTGCTATTTTATGTTTTGTCGCGGCAAAATGACACAGGTTAAACATATCTCGCGTCGGACTTCTCCATCCGACGCGAGATTCTACATTGTCAACGCCACTGCTAACGTGCCGCACCCACCGGCTGACGCTGGGCAATATACGCAGCATACTGCTTATCCTGAACCAGAATATGATTGACCAGCCAGTCTTTCAGGAACGTTGCCACACTGACCGTCGCCACCATCTTGCCCCCTTTGACTTTTTCCACCAGGCCACTGATGTGCTGGACAAACTTGTGATGAATCGCCTGATGAGCTGCCAGCTGCGGGTATCCCACTTCATTCAGCAGCTTTTCTTCGGAATTGAAATGCGTTTTGGTGTACTGCACCAGGGAGGGCAAAATACTCTGGACCACAGCTTCGCCTTTGCCCTGTCGCATCGCCTCAGCCAGCTGATTAATCATCGCAATCAATTGTTTATGCTGAAGGTCAATTGCGGTCACTCCAACCGAATAACTGTCCTGCCACTGTACAAACGCCATCGCTGTTCTCCTTATCACTGAATTTTCTGTTTGACCTTGCGACATTTTACCGGACGTGCCCGATACCATCAATCGCTTTGACACAACTGTTGTTTTCATCGTCCGAATGGGCAGACAGATTAACCATTTTTTGAGATGGAGCAGCGACACCGACCGCCTACCCGGCCGCTTTCTCCTGGGCCACCAGTTTGCGCGTCGCTGCCGACTGCCCCTGTTGAGCAGCCTTGAATGCATCCGCCTGAGCCGGATAAGTGCGCTTGAATAACTCATTGCCCGCGATAATCTCCTTCAATGCCCGTGACTTGTCCTGGGCCTGCCGCAGGAACTGAACCACTCTGGCCCCATACACTCCGCCAAGCAGACCCGCCAGCCCAATGCCAAGCTCGATTGCTCCCTCTGCCGCCTGCCACATATCCGGCCGCTCCAGACTCTGCTGATACGCCGACTCCGCAACCGGCCCCCCCGCGGCCAGAATCTGCTGGGCCGTATCCGACGCAGGCAGTTCATCCGGCAAGCCATAGTCAGCCACAAACGCCAGACTCTGCCTGGCCGACAATGCCGTCAGCCCCTGCAGTTCCGGCGTCGTATTTTCCGCTTTCGCTTCCGCCGCCGCCAGCTCCGTCGCCCGCCAGTGCAGATACGCATTGGCCTTTTGCTCCTGCCCCGGCGAAAACCGCACTGCCCCACAGCCGCACCCCATCACCCCGCACCACACCAAAACCACCATTCCCATCATGTACCGCATACCCAAAGCTCCTTTCAAAATAAAGTAATCATCCGTACAGACAGCCCACCGGCCGCCCTTTTTCTTTAATACCCATCCCCTATCAATTCGTGTAGGGGCAGGCCCCCGTGCCTGCCCTTTTTAGCTTAACGTCTTAATATGGGTTTCGTATTTGGTGCTTCGCATCAAGGTTTTTTCTTCTTGTATTCCTGCATCCTTGCATCCATATATCCCTCTTCTAAATGCCCCTTTTGTGTAATAGGTCAATCCTGAGGTGCCTATTTTTTCTCTATTTCCCGCAATCGATACTCATGCGCCACAACCGTATCGCTGATCCGCTCGAGTTTCTCGCAGAATTTTTCCTGCGTCATCAGAACCTGCCGCACATCACGACCCAGCACATCCAATTGCCGCTGCAGATTCACCCAACTGCCCACCATCAATCCCGTCAGCGTCACCAACTGTACCAGCATCGATACATTCACCCGCTTGTCCAGCTTCCATCGTGTCTCCATCTGAACCTCCCATCCTTTTGCTTTCCCACTCAATTCTTTTTCTTCGACGAACTACACACTCCATACTATGAACTCTTCATTTCCTGACACACCTCACAGCCCCGCCGATAATCATCCGCTCCGGCACGCCGTCCCGTTCCACATCCACCGCAATCCGCAGCCGGTTGAATGCATGGCCATACAATGTCTTGTAATAATCATGCCGGACCGCGAAAGCCTTGCCCGCATCCGTCGTTCCGGCCTGTATCACGAACACCATCATCAGCACGCGATACACGCTGACCATCCGCAGCGGCGTCGCATCGACAATGTGTTCCGGGCCGTAGGTGTTCTCAGGACAGCCCGGCCGCAGCCCCAGCCGCGCCGTGATCTCCTCGGCGGCAATCGCCGCCTGCGGCTCGAACGTCGCAATCCGGTAAATCAGCCCCGAGCCCGTGCCGATCGGAATCGCCGGCGTCTGGCTGTCGGCCCGCACCGCCGAGACCTCAAGCCGCGTCGCCGAAACGACCGCGACGACTTCGTAGGCCGCATGGATCGCGCCATCCAGTGATTGCAGCACAATCACATGACCCGCTGAGACGCCTTTGCTGATGAAGTTTTCCCCCGCTGCCGAAAACACCGTGCCCGCCAGCACCCCGTTGGCCCCGCTGCACAGCACCTGCCCGGCAAACGGCGACTCCGCAAACACCCCCGGCTCCACCCGCACCACATCCGCATCACACGAAAATAACACCATACAAAGCTCCTTTCTGAATTGTTGATTCTTGACTGATGATTGAATAGGCATGACAGCTTTACATCCGCTGCTGCAGAAAATAGAGTATAAAACAGGGATGCTGTCTAATGGGCTTTGTTACTGATAGACAGCACCCCTGCACATGGTAACACTTTTGACCCTATGAACTTGTCAAAGAAATTTAAGCCTTCGGCTACCAGCTACCGGCTTACAACGTTTAACCTCAGCATCGGTGCAGCTATTTGCTTAGGGCTGGGAGCTGGAGGCTTTTTTACGCCTTATTCAGACCTTTGATGAGGCCGTGGGCGGCTTCATTTTTGAGTTCCAGCGTGTACTCGCCGATGAGTTCGCCGCATTCGTAGTCGCCGGAGGAGGCCAGCGGCTTGAAGTGGAAGCTGCGTCCGGCCAGCGGCATCACGGCCAGCCGCGACGAATCAAGCAGCAGCACCGCATCCTGCGGCATCCAGCGGGTTGTAACGATCCGGCAGACGCCGAAGTCGGACTGGTACACGCTGACCATATCGCGGTAGGCGGTGTCATCGGGGCCGTAGCTGCGATGTGCAGTCAGGAATGAATTGATGCGGCGTTTCTGGCAGCCGTTGACGACGATCAGGTCAATATTGCCGCTGCTGGTTTCCCAGATTTTGCGGAGGGCATAATTGATCTTGGCCTCGTCCAGATCCAGGCCGGCGGGGAAATCCCCGGCTCCGGCAGTGAAGATGTGGGTCGTCAGGTGCTGGATGATGCCGCGCATGGTGCGGCGTACCGTGGGGGCACCCTGCGGATTCACGGATGCCTGGCCGCCGTTGATGACGGTGTTTTCCAGATCGCGCAGCAATTCGCGGAGGCGTTCCTGTTTCTGGTAGTCCATTTCATCGGCCAGGCCGATCTGATTGGCCGCCAGGTCTGAGCCGCTGACTTCGACGGCGGCGGTGAAGATTTGCGTGAAGTTGCCTTTGCGAACGCGATTGGTGAATCGTGCCGCGGGTTTGTCATCGCCTTCGAGGGCGGCATTGCCCAGAATATTGATGACGGCATTGTCTTCCAGAGCTTCGGGGGTGGTGCCCGCATAGCCGCGAACCACGGTCAGGGCACTGCCGGTAATGGCGGTGACCAGCATCAGCTCGTACGAACCGCTGATTTGGATCTGGTCACCGACGCGGAAACGGCTGGGGTTGACCACGTCGAATTCGGTTGCGGAGGCCGGATTCATGATGCTGTCATCACGCACGGTGTCTTTGTTGGGCAGCAATTCATCTTCCAGCCACTGGTGAAATGTCGAGGACGCCGACCGCAGCGAATCGCCAAGGGCATCCAGCAGCGGGGTTTCATAGGGCGAAACAATCCCGATGATGTCCGACACATCTTCGACCAGTTCCGGCAAATTGGCTCCCGCGGTATAGGTTGCTTTTCCGGTAAACGACATAAACGCTCCTTTCAATAATTAATGGTTGTTTGAATTATTTTCATTTTCTGCGTGTTTTCATGTACTGCATCAGTTGTCGGCGGTCGGCACAGACAGGCCTGGTGGTCTGCTGGGCGAGGGGGCCGGCCTTGTCTTTTTTGCCGCGGGTGGGCTGCATCGCCTGTGGTGCGACCTGCGGGGTAAACAGATAGGGCTTCTCGCGTTTAAGCTGGTCGATGACCTGCTCGGGTTTGGCGTCTTTGGTTTGCGTCAGACGCTGCTCAGTGAGCAGGAAGGCCGCTTCCATATCTGCGACGCCGGCAGCAGTGAGTTTGTCACGAAGCCGCTGTTCGGCACGGACCTGCGAAAGGGTCTGTTCCAATTGCCGGCGAAGCGATTCGGTTTCTTCGAGTTTGCGGCGGGTGTCGATTAGTTCCTGGTCTGCCGCCTGGGTTTTGAGGTCATTGTCTGTCATGTTCATCTCCTTCGATATGGTATCGTGTATGGTTTCTACTGCACTTTTTGTTCAATAGGGTCTGGAATTTCGGGTAACTGGGATTTAAGCTGAGCCTGTCGGAGTTTATCCCATTCGTCCTGGGGCAGCGGATTTGGAAATTCGATATCGAGGATGCGATCCTGCGGGTCAGTGTGGTAGAGTCCTGCTTTGTCGAGAATGTCGAGGACCATTTGCCCGATTTGCCGGATGCCGCGGCCATAGGTGAACTGCTTGCGGGCGGTGCGAGCGAGTGTGCCCATAAAGGTCAGCTTCAGTGCGACGCCGCTGGTGAGGTTGCCGAGTTTGTTTTTGAGAACGCCGGCGACGACGGGTGTGACGCCGGAGATTTTGTCCATAGCCTCGCGGATTTCGGCGATGTGCATGTTTTCGCTGGGCATAGCCTGATCACCGCCAAAGGCTTCGATGGAGGCGTCGGGATTATCCGTGCACCACATCCGGCCGGGGGCGATGGGTTTGTCGGTGACGTCGTCAATCCCTTTGACCAGATACATCTTGAAGGCCTGCATGGTCAGGCGGCTGGCCCGGTCGCTGAGGCGGGTGTTCAGTTCGTCCTGCAGGGCGACCAACTGGGCGACATCGCTGATACCTTCGTAGAACAGCGGCTGGGCGATATTCTGGATATGCACCACCGGCACAAAGCCCATCGGATTGACGGACTGGGCGACCTTATTGCCGTCTTCGTAGCGCTGCCAGCCATCGGGGCCGATGATTTCGGTGACGGCGACAGTCTGACGGCGTGAGGCGGTATCTCGCAAAAACGGCGACAGAGATTGGCCATCGCGGGCGATGTCGTTTTTGGCCTGATAGAAATGCTGGATATAATACCGGATTTTCCGGCAGTCGTTTTCATCAAGGACAGGCAGTGCTCGGGGAGCGTCAATAAGCTCCAGGTCGATAGTCTCTGCGTGATGCAGGACGGATTGAATCCCATGGCTTAAGGAAGCACTCAAATCAATCGGCGGTGAGCCGGCAAGACGTGCAAGAATGGCGGGACCTGGTCTGACGATACAATCGACAAACCCATAGACGCTGCCGAGCACTGCCATATCCTGAAACAAGCCGATCCCGCCGTTGGCATCGAACACAGCTTTAAGAATTTGTTCAATGTCTCTGCGTCGAGCGGCATCGGGGGAGCGGCTGATAATTCTGATTTCTTTTCCGAAGAGAAAATCGACCATGGCGTTGATGCGCCAGGCGATGTCGTTTTCGATGACGACTTCCTTTCGCTGGATGTCGGAGAGGACTGTGCCGGCCAGAATGCCATCGCGGTCGGAGTACACGACGCCGGTGATGCGCGAGGGCAGGCCCATTTCCTGCGCCTGGATATAGGAGCGTGCGGATTCGGACTGCTTGGCGACGGCGGTCGCGATGGGCGTGGCGGGATTGTGGTAATAGTTCCAGAGCCGGGCGTAGTGGTTGTCCTGGTCGGGCCACTGTTCGGTGATGAGCCACTGGACAAATGCCTCGCTGAGTTGGCCGGGGCCGAAGAGGGTAAAATCGAATGCCATGGTGAGTTCCTTCCTTTTGTTTTATTGTTTTATTCACTTTTTCAATTTTCATGTGCCTCCGTATAGGGGACGGTTTTGCATTTTTTGTTCGAAAAATCGAAATAGCACAGGGCGTGAGATTTTTTAAGTTCAGGCAGAATAAGGAGAAAAATTTTTTTATTTTTTTGACCAATAGCAAAATAGTGTTAGCGTAATTTGTGCTATCTGGACAAAAAGAATCTAAGAACACAAGAACAGAAGAACTCAAGAATAATTGACAACTTTCTATTTTGTAAAAGGCTCCGGATATTATTGGACATCCCTGCCATGGGGGAGAGTGGTCCATATTCCATAACAAAAGGACCTTATATTACTTGTACTCCATATTCCATGTTTTAGGGAGTGAAGGGCTTGCAGTGAAGGGCTAGCAGTGAAGGGCTTGCTTTGAAACCGGGCATTTTGGTATAATAAAGTATTGTTTAGTGGGGATTGTGTAGATATTCACGAATCAGAGGAAGTCGGCTGAAACCTAAAAAAAGGATGCGGTATGAGAACTCTTGCAACAATACTAATCGGGATAGCAGCACTGTCTTCGTTTTGTCAGGCGTATGACTGGGGAACCAACCCCGGCGACGGCTCGGCGGGCAATCCTTACCAGGTCAGCACCGCGGAACAGTTGGTTGCGATTGATTCGGACCCTGCGGTACTGGATAAACACTTCATTCAGACAGCGGATATCGACCTTGATCCCGCCCTGCCCGGCAATATGGTCTTTTCCACCGCGGTCATCGCGCGGGATACCGACAACACCAACGACTACACGTTTGAGGGGGTCGCTTTTTCGGGCTCCTACGACGGTAACGGCTTTGCCATCCGCAATCTGACCATCACGGCGACAGCGGGCGAGGATTTTCTTGGCCTGTTCGGGTATGTCGAAGACGGGCTGCTGTATCGCATCCGGCTGGAAAATGCTGCAATTCACTGCGAAGGAACGGCGTCCAACTGGTGCCGAAATATCGGCGGACTGGTCGGCCGATACACCGACTCGGCACCCGCGACGACGATCCGGGATTGTTCGGTGGATGCGTCAATAACGCTGAAGAATGCCGAAACCGCCGGGGGCCTGATCGGGCATCTGCTGATCGGGTCGGCGTGGCGGTGTTTTGCTGCGGTGAGTATTCAGGGCAGCGATCAGGCCCAGCATCTGGGCGGGCTGATTGGGACGCTGTATAATGCATCCGTTCTGAGCGATTGCTATGCCGAAGGGCAGATTCACGGCACCCGCAACATCGGCGGGCTGGTGGGGTGGAATCCTGATTCGGAACTTCGCAACTGCTGGGCGAGCGTAGCCGTCAGCGGGACGCAGAATGTCGGCGGGCTGGTGGGCAATAATACGACAAGCAAGGCCAGCGGCCTGTTCTGGGACAAGACCGTCAGCGGCACAACCAAGGGCGCTGGCATTGGCTATACAACCGGCATGGCGGGCAAGACGACGGCGGAAATGCAGACCCAGGCGACGTTTACTGCGGCGGGATGGGATTTTCTCGGCGAAAGCGCCAACGGCAGCCTTGAGACATGGCGGATGTGCACGGACGGCGTGGACTACGCCCGGCTGAATCGGGAGTATCGGCGATTTGGCGACTTTGTATGCGGCGACGGCGTGGAGGCCGGCGATTTGATGTATTTCGTCCAGCGGTGGCTAATGAGCAATTGTGCGGCCAGCGATGACTGCGACGGCGCGGATATCAATCGGTCGGGGACGGTAAATCTGGCCGACTATGCGCGGCTGGCGGAGTACTGGCTGACGATGTAAGGGGAGTTGAGAATTTAGAAATCGAATTATTGATTTTCGATTGACGATTGAGGAAGACTTCTGGTTTCCAGTAATGAGTTTATCGACATATCATTCTTTGGCGCCATAGTCTTTGAGCAGTGTGACAATGTCGGGATGATTCCACTGTTGTGCGACGCTCAGGGGGGTATAGTCTTTGCCGAAAAAACGGGCCTTGATGGTTACGTCCGCTTCGGCTTCCAGCAGCAGCCGTGCAATATCCGTATAGCCCAGCCCGCAGGCCACCATCAGGGGCGTCAGGCCGTTCTTGTTGACAATATTGACGTCGGCGCCGGCCTGAACCAGCCGGCGGATTTCCGTGATATGCTCGGCCTTCATGGCCTCCGAGAGGACCTTCAACTGCTCAGTCGCCCGGGCATCGTGGGGTGCGGCCGGGGCGGGGAGCGACACAGCATTGGAATTTGAGGCCGAGGGCGCTGCCGGGGCGGCATCCGATGCGGATTTATTGCATCCAGCTGTCAGCAGAATCAGGACGATCGTTAATCCATACGCGGCTTTTTGGGCATTCATTATTTGAGTCTCCCTGCACATCACAATAAAAGTATATACCCCCCCCGCACCCCTGCCCAACGGAAAATCGCAAAAAAAGATGCCGGCCACTTTGTCTCTCTTATATATCTTTAATTGTGTAATCTGTGTAATCCGGCTTCTCACATATTTTGGGTTCCGTGCTGTATTGTATTTTTCAACCTGCATACCTGGGCACCTTGATGCCTGAATTCTTGTTCCCCATTAAAAACCGATCAAAATAATAAATATTTTCGGGTATTTTCGGGTGAAAAAATGCCCCGCCGACGTATCTGTTAATAGTAACGTCTGGATAAAATGGGATACCTTTCAGCCCTGATTTCAGCGAATAAAAAAGTCTCATAAAATGCGACTTATTAACATAAAAGCCAAAAGGCTTATGCAAATTCCTGACAATGCAATAAAATGTGGAACAAAAAAGGCTTAGGTAACGTCTTATAAGTAAATTTTCTTGATTTTTTCAAAAATCTTGATAGATTTTCCGACTTTTTGGGCATTATATAATAGAGAGAGTACTTTTTTAGTACAGATAGAAGAGAAAATAAAAGAGAGAAACATATAGAGAAAGGAAGAAAATGATTATTTTCAAATGCTCAAAGTGCGGCCACGAGTACAAGGTCGCGGATGAATATGCGGGCAAGAAAGCACGGTGTAAAAACTGTGAAAACGTCAACGTAATTCCCGCCCCTACGGCCAAGCCCGCTCAGCCGGCTCGTCCACTTGGCAGCGGTGATAGCGTCGCGGCCTACAATAACCTGCTGCAGGAACTTCTCCAGCAGGAAAAGACCGCCCCCACGGTTGAAGTCGAGACCAAATAGCCATCATTTGAACTTTTTCCGAAGGTATTTATTACCGGCGGTAAGTTAGCTTTTTGTTAGATTCGGGGTAGGGTATTGCAACAACCCTGTTCAAAAAGTAAACTTATCGCCGGTTTTTTCATTTGGGCCTTATAGAGGCATTAAAAGACCCAGATATACCTGTACAAAGATGGCTTCGTGGAGTTTTGACGTGGAATTATATCGGTTTTATCAAAATCCGCTGCCCCCCGGCCGGGTGCAATTAACCACGGCGGAGGCCCACCATTTTGTCAGTGTCCTGCGCGGCAAGCTCAACGACACTATCGAGTTATTCGATGGCCAGGGGACTCTTGCGCAAGCGATTGTTACCCAGATTCGCAAGCATGATGTCTATGCCGAGGTTCAGAAGCTGACTCAGCAGCCCCCTCGCCAGACCCGCAGGCTCATCCTTGCCACTGCAGTCGCCAAGGGCCAGCGCTTCGACTGGATGCTGACCAAGACCACCGAGTTGGGGATTGACCACATCGCCTTAGTCCAGTTCGACCGCAGCGTTCGTCTGGGCCGGGAGTCGGCCATTGAACGCTATCAAAGCATGACTATCGCCGCTTGTAAGCAATGCGGCCGGCTCTATTTGCCGCAAATCACCGGCCCTGCCCGGCTCATCGAAGTCATTGCCGAGCTTAAAAAGCAATACCCGCAGTCACGCCTTCTTTACGGCGGCCTCGAGGGCAAACCGACCAGCTTAGCCGAGCTGTCAGCCTGGAATGGAGACACCATCGTTTTTGTTGGCCCGGAAGGCGGTATGACCGAGCTGGAACATCGTCTGCTCGAACACCATGGCGCCACCGCCCTGCGGATTGGGCAGCACATCCTTCGCACCGAGACCGCCGCAACCGCGTTTTCAGCATTATTAGAGGCTCTGCGAGTTAATAATCCTGCTTGATAGCCCCTGCTGTTTCGGGACTCTTTGGGGGGCAATCCCTCTTTTCCGCAAAGATTTTATCGCTCCTAATCAGTAGTTTTACGTATAGATTAACAGCATTAAACTGATGAGGTGTGCAATGATGAATAAACCCATTAAAAACCTTGCCGAGGAATTAGAGGGCTTGCTCCTGAAGATCAATGAGGGCAAGACGGCGACTGACCTGCGGAAACAGGCCAGCCGGCTGATATCGGCGATATCCCCCAAAGATATTGCGGCTGCCGAGGACAGGCTCATCCGCGGGGGGCTGCCAGCCCGACGGGTCCAGCAGCTTTCGGCGGCGTTCATCCTGATGGGCCTGATGGATGGCAACAAGACCCACCTGCGGGACCGCTTAAATGAGCGCCATATTCTCAAGAAGGTGCTGGCCGAACACGATATGCTGCGGTGCTTTATCAGCGACCTGGAAGACGTTACCCTGCGTATCAGCCAGACGGACTTTATGGGCGATACCCATCACGATATTCGAAGGCTGGCACATATTGTTGAGCATATTCACGCGATGCAGGAACATATCGACCGTGAAAACGATGTGATATTTCCCTCGCTGCGCGCCCAGGGGTGGGACAGCCTGTGCCAGTCTGTAGAAAACGACCATATTTATATCGAGGCCGAGATTACCAACCTGGTCCGGCTGATTGATTCGTTTGGGCAAATCTCATTTGGGGTGTTTAAGGGACGGCTGCTGTCGATTGTCAAGAAGCTGTGCCCGATGCTCAAGGAGCATCTGTTCCATGAAGACCATATCCTGTTCCCGGTGGCTGTGGCGATGATCGACAATGCCCAGTTCTGGGACAAGATGCGGCACGTCTGCGACGAGATCGACTATTGCGGAATCCATTTGTAAAGCAGAGGAATACGTGGTATGGAAGGAGGAGTTCTTCATCTAATCTCTTGCTACCTCATGCCCTCATGCTAATGCGCCATCGGCGGGCTTTCTTTACCCCGATGCGTTGCAGTCCATACTCACATGCGCTTCATAAAAAAGGCTCCTGCTTTTTACAGCAGAAGCCTTCGAGTACTTATCTTCACAGGTTTATTTTTTGCGACGAGCAAGCAAACCGCCAAGACCAACGATAAGCAGGCTGGCCGGTTCTGGGATAACATTAATATTCTTCCAGACGGGATCATAACCACTACTGGTTTTGTCTAAGAATTGAATAGAAAAAGCAGTGCCATCTTTCCACTGGCCGGTTATCCCTTTGATCTCATTAGATGTGTTGTAAATCCATGACCAGCCAACTTGACAATAAAGGTTGATGTACGGGTCATTATTAATTACTTTCTGAAGGCTCTGAATGTAATTAATCTGCCCACCTTTTAGTATTGCTGTTGCATAGTTGCTGATAGTAAGGACATTTGATGCTCCTCCCCAATAGCCTAACGAACAATGGTCATATAAGATTATGTCTCGTATTCCACTGCTATGGCTTATTGGTGTTGAAGTTGACCAAACCTCAATACAACTATAATCTTTTGCAGATATTCGGTCTGCTCCGCCACCATTAACAATGAGCTTATCAGAGTTATACAGCTGAACGTCATATTGATAGTCACTAGAATTAATATAACTAATTCCAGCCAGAGACACAGAATAGAAGGAAACGATCCCCACTAACAACACCATTTTTTTCATCATAGAAAACCTCCAATCCAATTTTAGATTATTCTATCAAATACGTCCGGTTTTGTCAAGGAATTACTGGGTTTCTGTGCTTTGGAGACTCTGGAGTTCAGTAAGCAATATTGCCTTTATCTCCTCAATCCCTGCCGTATTATTGGACTTTTCTGCGGCTGCGCTGTTCAGGAATTCAAGGATTTGAATCAGGGTTGCTGCGGAAACTTCCGGCTGGGTTTTTGCAGATTCAATAGAGCTATCCGGAGAATAGGCCGAAAGACTTCGGGCACTGGAAAGCGATTGTGCCGACATGCTCTCTGTCTGAGCAACGGCGGCATTGATTTCTTCCAGTTTCCAGCAGGCCGCCCACAGCCAGTTTTCACAAAAAATCATGAAATCCCACAGGCCGACATGCAGGTCATTGTCAAGGTCACATTGCGGATTATACCGAAGCTTATCCTCATCTCCGATATACCCCGGTTCATTGGGTTCGCTTACATAACCCGGCGTATTCGGATCACACAGCGGATGAGTGGAGTCATACGTCAGCCAGGCCGCCGAAAATTTCGTAAATTCTGTCACATTCACCAGCCCATCGGCATTCCAGTCAAGGGCATTGTACACATCCGCCTGCGACAGGTACTCATCATCGCAGTTATAGACCTCGTCGGCCCCGACATCGACTCTGTCTCCGTATTGCCGCGATTCATTGTCATAATCAACCTGTAAGGCATATCCCATTGCCGGATCCGGGTTGCCCCGATCAATACAGGATGAGCCTGCCGACAGATGATAGTTGTTGGGGTCGGGAATTCCGTTGGGATCAACGGTGTAAGCAAATCCCGGCTCATCATTGAAGTTGTTGGTATTAACCGTATTACAATCCTGGATACAGCAGAAATTGGCCACCAAATCAGGATTAACCCCTGCAAACTGCGGCCCGCCGTTATTGTTGTAATAAACAATGCAGTTCTGCACGTCCGGATAATCCCTGAAATTCGGGTCATTGCTGGCATTGGCATTATCCGTAAAAAAGATGCCTTCTGCCTTATTATTGGCAATTGTGTTGTTATACAAAACTGGAGAGTAAGTTGGATTAACAATACAAATTCCTTCATAACCAATTTCACTTAGATTGCTCTCCGAAATAATACTATTCTTGACTGTAGGTGTTGAGTTGATGCAATAAATACCATATACGCCATTCCTCATAATCCAAGAATTTTCTACATTAAGGGTGTAATGGCTCCCTCTGTGATACACTCCATCAAACTGGCTTCCATATATTTTACACCACTTGATAGTTGCATTTCCATCTGTAGAATAAATCCCGTATCCATCGCTATTTTCAACAATACAATTTTCAATCGTGAAGTCGGCACCCATACCATAAACACCATACTCCGCCGCACCGGTTATGGTGAATCCGTCCAGCAGGGACTCGTCGCCCATTGTCACGATTGTCTCGTTTCGTTCTGACTCCGCAGAACCGGTCAGGATGGTTCTATTCCGCTTTGTATTCCTCTGACTGCGGCTGGTTTCATATCCCGCAAAACCGCCATAAACACTTACTCCTGCTGGTATTGTAAAGGTATGAATGGGCAAACGACCGGGGTCATAACTGCCCTGCGCCACCCATATTTCGGCCACACAACCCGAAGTTGCCCTCGTTAAAGCACGCTGCAGATCGGTATAGGCATTTGCCCAGTCTGTACCGATATTCAAACCGGCTGCATTCGGATTGACATAGACAATTCCATCACCCCAGCAGCAGACGGGAATAGCGCATGTTGCCGAGATATTTCCAGCCGATGTCGCCAGCACCGCCTTATTCTGCATTGCGATTCCCGGTTCTGCATTGGTATTGACAATCACCCTGATTGTTTTGCTGCCTGATTCATACGCATCCAAGGTTCCCAATTCCCATCGGTAGGTATGTTTCTGATCGTTATAATTGGGGTCGGAGGAAACGAATGTCATTGTGTTGGGATTAAAGACATGGCTGACCGGATAAGTCACCCCTGCAGGCAGGTAATCCAGCAATACGGCATTTTCTATGACGTTGCCGCTGAGGTTTTCCCAGTTGATGGTAAATGTAATTTCGTCTTCGGGGAAATAACAGCTTTGCGGATTGACAATTTCCTTGCCCAACGCAAGAAGTCCTGTGGCTTCCTGTTCCGGACCGAACATATAAGCCAATGTAATCGAAGCGGTTTCGTTTGGGTCCAGTGCTTCCATGCTCCATCCCATAGCACCGTCAACCTCTTCCCCGTAAATCCGGTCAATACCATTCAATTCCCGATTTTCAATATTCAAATGTGTCCCCGGATCGGGCTTGAAGTAGCCATATTTACTTTCATACCAGTGTCCTCCTCGATAGACATCATTATCAATCCAGTCCGGCTCTATTGTGGAAGAGACCGAGACAAAATCAACATGTTTGGCATTGCCGAATGCCGGACCATTCCATTGAGTCAGATCATAGCAAAAATTGCCTATGGTATGTACGGGATTATAAGGTGTATAATCCTCCAAGGGATCATAGGGCGCCAGTGTAGTGTATGTGGAATTAACATAACCACTGTATTCATCCGCACCGTGAGAATGCGAAAAGATATAGAACTCAAAATCCGTAATTGGAGCCAATGCTCTGAAGGTATAGGTCTGCAAGATACAATACCGATCCGAGTAGATAAAGCGGGGCTGTCCGGATTGTTCATCAATATAACTGATTGGACTGCGGCTGATATAGAAATTGGGGTCGCGGAATGCAAGGTCAACCACTTCATAATCCACGGTAACTTCAATGTGATTATTATGAATAATGGATTTGCCGGTATCGTAAAGCGGTACCGGATTACTATTGGGATCGGCCCATGCCTGACAGATGCTCCCCATAACAAAATCGCTGTTTGTAATCCAATCCGGAAAATCAAACTGACGTGTCAGCCACATGGCATTTTGGTTTTGTGTTCCAATACCATTGTAATAGATTGCCGCCCCATATTCTCCACTGAGTATTTCGTGGTAATCAAATCCATGATATGGTGAAGGACCATAATAAATCCAGTCTGAATACCCTGCTGCATCAAAAGTTCCAAAAAAATAGGGCGCCCGATTTGTCTGGTCTTTATCTCCAAGAGTCAAACTCTTCCCATTAAATGAACCCAAACACACCGATCCAAAAAGCAACAATACCCCCGCCAATAAACCTTCAACAAAATAACTCTTACGATTGCTCATGCCAACCATCCTTTCAAATAAACACCCCGACAATTTATTTGATGTCCTTTGCGCTCCGCAAGACCGACCCGCTTAGCGTACAAAAAAGGAGCATCAGCAAATACGCTCTGTCAAAAAACGCCACAGATACTGAGCAGTTTCTCCTAAGACCCCGGCGATCTATGCTCGCAGCATAACGTGACACTAAAAACGTGTCAATTCATAAATATGTCATAATGCCGTCAATGGCAACAAAATCTCAACACAACCTGAAGTATCGCCCCATCCCTCAATTTCTGCGGGAACTCAGGGAGGGTGCCGGTTTGAGCCAGCGTGAACTGGGAAAGCGGCTAAATAAGCCTCAAAGCTATATTTATAACTGTGAAACCGCCAACCGACGGGTCGATATTGCCGAATTTATTGAATGGGCCAGGGCATGCGACATTAAACCCGATACCGCATTCAAAAAATATCTGTCTTCCACTTTGTAATATAGAAAATCCGGCTATATATCAGGCCGAAAACGCCTTTATTTTTACTTCTGACGAAAGCGACAATTATCAACATCAGTTCTCATTCCTGTAAAGGATGCCCCTCCCAGCGGCAGGGTTTCAACTGAAAACTGAATTCCCTCATCCGAGGGAATGACAATGCTGGGCAAGGATGGCCGACCGCAGGTCGCGCCCTACACGTTGGGATTGAAAGGGGCAGGTATAGGGAATAATACAAAAATATGAAAAACAAGTATGCCGGTATGCCAAAAGGTGACGCGGGCAGAGAAGGCCCTTTGGGAATGGAGAATTAAGCGGAATGCCTTGGGCATGATAATTAACCTCAAGCACGGGGGCTTGAGCTGCATTTACGGGGGAAATTTGGGGCCGCGGGCAAACATGGGCGGGTTTGTCGTTATGGTTGATACAGACGGCCTATACACGCCCGGGAAAGGATGCGTCAGGTCCAGGGGGACAGTCTGTGCCAGTCTGTAAAAAACGACCCTATTTATATCGAGGCCGAGATTACCAACCTGGTCCGGCTGATTGATTCGTTCGGCCAGATCTCATTTGGGGTGTTCAAAGGCCGGCTGCTGTCGATTGTCAAGAAGCTGTGCCCGATGCTCAAGGAGCATCTGTTCCATGAAGACCATATCCTGTTCCCGGTGGCTGTGGCGATGATCGACAATGCCCAGTTCTGGGACAAGATGCGGCACGTCTGCGACGAGATCGACTATTGCGGGATACATCTGTAAAGCAGGGATACGTGATATTCGGAGTTGCAGGAGACGCTTTAATCCACATCCTGGGCCCTTGTGATCCGGGGCTCATTTGACAAATCCAGCCCGCCAACGGCGGGCTTTCTTTCACCAAAGCTTACGTGAGACCAACAGGAGCTTAATCTTTTTCTATGGGGCCTGTGCTGGAAGATAAAAAAAGCGGAAACCGCGGATTAAAGAATTCGTAACCCTTTGCCGAAAAATAGTTTATCGTCTCTATCGTGCATCCCGACTGAGGTTTTTATATTGTCCGGAGGGGTGGTCTGAGATATACTGCCCCTCATTGCTCGAAAAAGATGGAACGATCCCGCCCTGACGGTGGTCTTAAATTGTATCTTGAACTCGTGACAGCGTAACCTTTAACCCGGAAAACTTAGTTTTTTATGATTCCAATACGAACCAGTATCAGCCCGCGGCATACCCCGTATGCCAACTATCTGCTGATTGCCGCCAATATCTTCATCTTCCTGCTGACCTACTGGCCGCATGAAGTGTTTATGTATGGTCAGCGTATCCTAGAGCCCTTGCGTCCTGCCGCCCAGCAGTTTATGCTCACCCCTGATCGCCCCTACATCTGGCAGTTTGTTACCTACGCGTTCCTGCATGGGGGATGGATGCACATTATCGGCAATATGTACTTCCTGTTTATGTTCGGCAACAACGTCAACGACCGGCTTGGCAATGTGGGGTATTTGTGCTTCTATTTCGCCGGGGCGGTCTTCTCGGGCATTGGCCATTCCCTGCTTCATACCAGCCCTGTGCTGGGAGCCAGCGGCGCTGTGGCCGCAGTCACGGGGGCCTATCTGGTGTTATTCCCAAATACGCTGATTACTGTCTTTTTTATGTTCTTTTATTTCTGGGATACCTTTGAGATTCGGGCGCTGTATTTTATCGCGTTCAAACTGATTGTCTGGGATAATATGTTCGAGCCCAAATTCTCTACCCAAGCCATCGCCTATGATGCCCATCTGGCGGGCTACTTCTTTGGGATCCTGGCAATTCTGGCCCTGCTGAGTGTCCGCCTGATCGACTCCGGCGGTCTGGATCTGTGGTCGATGATTCGCCAGTGGAACCGCAGGCGGGTCTTCAAAGATGCGGTCTCGGATGGCTATGATCCGTTCAGCCCACGACTTCGCAGGCCTGTCAATGCGTATGTTAAAACCACAGAACAGATGGAAGACAACCCCGAAATCGACTACTATCGCGAACAGATTTCTTCCTCTCTTGCGTATAAAAACATTGGCCAAGCGGCGGAATTGTACGAAGAGTTGCTCGAGGTTGACCCCAAACAGACCCTCGGTCGTCAACAGCAGCTGGATGTGGCCAATCAATTGATGTCCGCGGGGCGGTGGGGTCCGGCCTCACAGGCGTATGAGAATTTTATCACAAATTACCCAGGTTACGAGCACATTGAGCAGGTTCAACTCATGCTCGGATTGCTCTATACCCGATATATTCATAAGGTGGGCAGGGCAAGGGAGCTGCTGCAGGCGGCTCAAGAAAAACTGTCACAACCTGATCAACTCCGGATGTGCAAGGACCTGTTAAACGAGTTGCTCCGGCAGGAGGAGGGATGAAAAACGTTGACATCCTTGCAGGATGGTGCTAATTTGAATTGAATGGATACTGGAAACAGATTATCCTGAATTAATGATAAGATAGATAATATGGAGAATGCACTATGCGTATGATGAGAAATGGACTTTTCGCAGCCATCATTTTGACCTGTTGTGCGGTAGTCTTGGCAGAGGAATCCCCTGCCCCTGCACAACCAGCCCCTGCTGCGTCTGCTGCAGCGACTCCCACTCCCGCGGTTGTCCAGCCTGCCGGTCCTCAATTTCCTTACATGGCCGAAGTGATTGGCACTGAAGTCTATGTTCGCAGTGGTCCGGGCACGGCCTATTATCACTGCGGCAAGCTCAATGCCCCGCAGCGTGTAACCGTCGTCGCCGCGGAAGCCAATAACTGGTTCAAAATTGTGCCTCCTCCGGGCAGCTTTTCGTGGATTTCCAAGAAGTATGTGAGTGTGGATCCGGCCCAGCCCACCAAAGGGACGGTAACCGAGGATGTGGTCCGCGTCTGGGCCGGCTCAGACTTTGTCGAACCGATGCGGTCGTCGAGCCTGCAGACCAAACTGAACAAGGGGGCCTCCGTGGAAATCGTGGGCAATCCTGCGGGGGAAGGCGACTATTATAAGATTACGCCTCCTGCCGGGGCGTTTCTGTATGTCAGCGGTGAAAGCCTCAAGCCCATCCTGCCGGAAGTGAAGAAAGAAGAACCCAAAAAGGAAGAGCCTGGCGAGGCTGCCAAGCCCGAGGGCAAGGAAGGTGAAGTCAAGCTGACCGACGTGGCCACCGAAGTCAAGACCGAAGCGGTTGTCGAAGCGAAGAAAGAAGATCCCAAGCCGGTCGTGCCTGCTCGTCCTGCAAAAGAGCAGACTTATCTGAAAGAATGCTATGATTTGTCGGCCAAGCTGGATGAAGAAATCAAGAAACCCCTTCCCGACCAGAAGTATGATGAGTACAAGAAAGCCCTGGAACCCATGCTGGCAGACCCCAATGAGGCGGGGATTGCTGCTCAGTATGCCAAGTACCTGTCGGATCGCATCGCACGGTATGAACTGGCCATCTCGGCCGGCGACCAGTTAAAGCAGCAGGATCAGAAGATGGCCGAGATTCGCAAGCAGATTGATGAGGCCCGCAAGGCCCAGCTTGAAAAGATTGCCAAGCAGTATGAACAATATATAATGACCGGCATCCTGAAACAATCCTATGTCTATAGCGGCAAAACCGCCCAGAAACGGTACCTGCTGACCAATGAGCAGGGACGCGTGATTGCTTATGTGGTGCCCAGTGGAGCCGGTGTCGAAGCCAAGGCCGAAAACCTGTTTAACAAGAAAGTTGGCATCGTGGGCCGTTTCGTCAACAGCCCCAAGGAACTGGTCAGCCTGATTACCGCCACCAACATCGAAGAGGTCCAGCAGTAACAAGCCTTTTCACACGACCTGAAATACAAAAGCCCTTCCACAGTGGAAGGGCTTTTTTATGCACATCATAATCTTAGCCATGAATGTAAATCTGTAGTTTCAGAATTATGCCTTACTCCGCTGTTTTTTCAACTCCAAAGTCCCTGGGGTTGTTCAAAGCCGACTTGTCTTTTTACGTATTCAAACAACATAACCTGTTTCTATATATATAGTTATACTACCCCTTAAATTACCATAACAATAAGTTCCCCTAATATGCTTGACAGCGTCAAGCATATTTGATATATGTAATGTGCGCCGTGACTGCGTCGAATTGCAGGGTTGGGAGAAATCCCGACACGGCGTCTTTTCTTTTAATGCAGCTGCACAATTCCATAACCCTCTATCTTATTGCCCGGTCCGGTCCTTATTCTGTCGAATATTTGTTTATAAAAGCGGTCATCCTTCTTGGAATACCAGCGATAAATCCCGCCTGCCGTCATATCCGCAAGCTGGATACCGGTACTGAAATGTGAGGGAACGATAAATACACCTTCAAGAATGTTGTCAAAATGAGATGTATATGCTTCCTGGCCGTGCATCATCCTGTAATGTAAGTCCTGAAGACGTTTATCTTGCCGTCGTTCTCGATGGTCGCAGATAACAATACCATTCATTTTACTGCCTGCTTCTCTCGACAGGTCTTGAAGATAATATTGAAATCGCTCAATAAGGCGCTTATATGCAAACCAGTAAAGATCATCTTCTGTATTGATATGTTTCCTTTGGTAACATAATCTAATATCCGCAACAACCGATATGATCCTAATCGACTTATAACTGCTGATAATACGAAAAATATCTGTTCGAAATTGTTCTTTTTGTTGTTCATCCAGCTTCGAGAGCGGGGTATCTTTTCCTGGTATTGAATAAAAATAACGCCATTTAATCTCCCCGAATATGCCATATTTTTTCTTGATATTTCTTAGATCGGCGTCCACCTTAAACCATGTATCTTCAGATACAATAAGACCTCCTAAAACAAATTTGTCTTCCGGTCCATGTTTTCCTTTAGGAGCCAGCGAACCTGACTCGTCTATAAAAAGCAGATGCACAATCTATACTCCTGTCTTAATCATCATATCTTTGCAAGACACGCTGGCAACCTTGACGGCAATTTTGACCGCTTACCCTTCACGTATTTGTGTTCAAAGTATCGATTTTCCGTACTCTGGCCCTTAGCAATTTCTTCCTTTGGAAAACTGACGCTTTGAAGAGGAACACCCAAAGTATTACTTCACTCTTTCTTTATCTATCTCCACATTTTCACGGTTTCAAATTTCACCTAAATTGCGTTCAAAAGCAACGTTTATCCTTGCCTGATGGCTTTGTCGGCGATGTCTTTGCGGCAGTAGGCCCCTTCGAATGAAATCAGGGCGACGGCTTCGTAGGCTTTGGCCTTGGCCTGGGCGATGGTGTCGCCCAGTGCCGTGACACCCAGTACCCGGCCGCCGGCGGTGACAATCTGGCCGTCCTTTTCGGCGGTGCCGGCATGGAAGACCATGACATCCTTAAGCCTGGCGGCGGCATCGAGGCCGGTGATAACCTTGCCTTTTTGGTAATTGCCGGGGTAGCCGCCGGAGGCCATGACCACACAAACGGCAGGACGCGGGTCCCAGCGGATGGTGACCTCATCAAGCTTGCCCTGACAGACGGCAACAAGAACCTCGAGCAGGTCGCTTTTCATCCGCATCAGGATGGGCTGGGTCTCGGGGTCGCCGAAGCGGGCATTGAACTCGAGTACGCGCGGGCCGCCCTGTGTGAGCATCATGCCCGCATAGAGTACGCCTTTATACGGCGTGTCATTGCGATTCATGCCGTCAACCGTAGGGACGAGCACTTCGCGGATAATCTGATTCATCATCGCATCGGATACGATGGGGGCTGGGCTGTAAGCCCCCATGCCGCCGGTGTTGTCGCCGGTGTCGCCATCGCCAATCGGCTTGTGATCCTGGGCAGATTCCATGACGTAGATGCTCTTGCCATCCACAAAGGCAAGGATGGAGGCTTCCTGGCCCAGCAGCTTGTCTTCAACGACGACGGTCTTGCCGGCATCGCCGAAGATCTTATCGACCATGATTTTTTCGGCGGCCAGAATGGCTTGAGCGGGGTCATCGCAGACAAAGACACCTTTGCCTTTGGCCAGACCAGCAGCCTTGACGACGACAGGCTCGTCACGGGTGGCGATAAAGGCCTTGGCATCCTCGAACTTGTCGAAGGTCCGGCCTTCGGCGGTCGGGATGCTGTTGGACCGCATAATCTGCTTGGAGAAGGCTTTGTCAGCTTCAATCTGGGCAGCGGCGGCGGAGGGACCAAAGGCCATAATGCCGGCTTTTTCCATCTCGTCAACAATGCCGGCGGACAGCGGGTCTTCCGGACCGATGACGGCCAGGTCGATCTTTTTGCTTTTGGCAAAAGCAACCAGGGCCGGGATGTCGGTGTCGGATATGGCGACATTCTCGCCGTATTGGGCGGTGCCGGGGTTGCCGGGGGCGATGTAGAGTTTCCGGAGCTTTTTTGATTGGGACAGCTTCCACGCAATGGCATGTTCTCTGCCGCCTGAGCCTACAAGCAAAACATTCATATCTTATCCTCTTTTATTGAAATTCCAGGCCGCTGCCGCAGTTGTATTCCGGTTCGGCCCTGTTTTTTTGGGTTCTCTGCCGAGGGGGAATAGTACCCCGAACGCGGGCAAAAAACAAGGCAAAACAAGAATACATAGATACAAGGAAAGTGTACAGGAATACAAGAATGCATGTTGGGCGGCCCCAGGGGACGCGAATCGCGAATTAAGACGTGAGAATAGAGAATTTAGAATTCAAGGTGGAAATTAGCGGTTTTATTTTAAATATTGTTTGTATAGCAGAGGGAGTTTTAATATAATTCGGGAGCATTTTAAATCGGTTGTACTGACAAGTTGTGCCGGAGGGCGGCATTGGGATCGAGTTGTGTATCACCGTAACTGCCCGATAGAGTTGTTACGGACAGGGCTTATTACATTGTTCGATCACAAAACAGTTTATGAGGGAATGTAAGCTATCCTATCAGCTTTTATAATATACAAAGGAGCCATTATGGGTATTGATTATTCACTTGGAAACAACTATTATCGGGGTGTCAACAAGTCTTGTTTTACGGTTGCTTTAAACATTGCGAATGATAACCGCGAAAGATGTAAGACTCTTCTGGAAGAGGTGCAGCGCAGCAAGGGAGGCATCTCTGATGATCTGATTCATAAAAACATTACTCAGGAAATACAAAATTGTCTTAATAATATTCGTAATTATTTTTCACATTATTATCACAAAGAAGATGTTTTGTATTTCGACAATGCAAATCCTGTGAAAGTCTTTCTGGAGGAAACGTATAAAAACGCGGAAGAGAAGACCATCGGAGCAACAAAAGAAAGCGATTATAAAGGTGTTGTGCCACCATTATTTGAATCGCATAATGGTCAAGACAGGATTACGGCGGCGGGGGTTATTTTTCTGGCATCATTTTTCTGCCATCGGAGCAATGTCTATCGGATGCTGGGAGCAGTGAAAGGATTTAAACATACTGGCAAAGAGGAATTGAGTGATGGACAGAAACGAGATTATGGTTTTACTCGCCGGCTGCTTGCTTATTATGCACTCCGGGACAGCTATTCTGTGGCGGCGGAAGACAAGACACGATGTTTCCGTGAGATATTAAGCTATTTGTCGAGAGTGCCGCAATTGGCAGTGGATTGGCTGAATGAACAACAGTTGCTTACGCCAGAAGAACAAGAAGAGTTTTTGAATCGGCCCGCCATCAATGAATGCGGGGATAATTCGGACTCTTTATCCTGCGATAAAGACAAAAAGAAGAGGCGTACTCTCCGCAAAGATGAAAAATTTATTTTATTTGCTATCCAATTTATAGAGAGATGGGCAACTGAACAATCATTAGATGTGACATTTGCTCGCTATCAAAACACTGTGGAAAAGGCGGAAAATAAGAATCAGGATGGCAAACAGGCAAGAGTGGTACAATTAAAATACAGAAACCAAACACTCAATCCGGATTTCAATGAAAAATGGATGTATTATATTCGGAATGAACACGCAATTATTCAGATTAAGCTGAAAAAAACAAAAGCTGTTGCTGCACGCATTTCTGAAAATGAATTAAAATATCTGGTGCTACTGATTTTTGAGAAGAAGGGCGAAGACGCCATCAAGAAATTGAAACATTATATTTCCATTATGAGCAAAAAAATCAAGAGCTTATGGAAATACAAGCCGGAGGTTGAACGATGGATGCCGTCGTTTGTCAAGCATGCCGACAGGACGGTTACGCCGGCAGCGGTGCAGAGCCGGCTAAGCTATATTCGCAAACAACTTCAGGAGACGATAGAGAAAATCGGTCAGGAAGAGCCGCAGAATAATAAATGGCTGATATATAAGGGGAAAAAGATTTCGATCATACTGAAGTATATTTCCGACAATATCAGTGACATTCAAAGGCGGCCCAATGTGAAACAATATCATATTTTACGCGATGCGCTTCAGAGGCTTGACTTTGATGGATTTTATAAGGAACTTCAAAATTATGTCAATGACGGCCGGATTACGGTTTCATTGTATAATAATATCCAAGGAATCAACGATATTAGCGGGCTTTGTCAAAAGGTCTGTGAACTGACACTGGAGCAGCTGGCTATACTGGAGGCCCATGGCGGCTCCAAGCTGAATTGGTATATCGGACTTGAAGCTAAGGAAAAAGAATCGAAGTACGAAGAGACAAACGCACCGAAGAAAAAAGCCGAGCGATTTCTGGAGTCGCAGTTTTCTATCGGGAAACATTTTTTGCGGAAAATGTTTTATAGCGATTGTGGTCACAAACAGGACTGTGACGAAGAAAAGGGGCACGATACACAGACGAAAGAGCGAAAAAGTCTGTTTTGTATTGTAAAAGAAACACTCAAGGACATCAGGCCCATACACGATGACCGGTGGTATCTTATCGACAAGGATCCGAGGAACTATGACAATAAAAACAGCAGGATTATCCGACAGATGTGCAACACCTACATACAAGATGTTCTCTGTATGAAGATGGCAATATGGCATTATGAGAGATTACTCTCCGCGACTGAATTCAGGAATAAATTGGAATGGAATTTTATTGGGCAGGGAAATATGGGTTATGAGCGATATTCGCTGCTGTACAAGACGGACTGCGGGATTGTCATACAATTTACGCCGGCGGATTTTTTGCGACTGGATATCATTGAGAAACCCGCGATGATAGATAATATTTGTCAGTGCTTTATACTTGGAAACAAAAAACTCGATCCGGATTCCGAAAAGAAGATTACTTGGGATGAATTCAATAAAGAGGGCATTGCAAAATACAGAAAGCGGCAGGCAAAGGCCGTACATGCGATATTTCAGTTTGAAGAAGGGCTAAAAATACAAGCGGAGAAAAGGAAGTCATCTAGATACTTTTCATTTCAGGAGATTCTTGACGAAGCGGAAAAACAAAAGAAAATACAGATGCCCGATAAAAAGGCTATCAAAGACGTCAGAAACGATTTCTTTCATGAGGACTTTAAGTCAACAGAAGAACAGTGGGCGATTTTTGAGAAATACTTTCCAGTCGTCGAACGAAAAGACGGCACAAAAAAATGGCGTGATAAAAAGAAAAAATGATTGCTCTATACAGAAATTTACTGTTAAATATTGCTATAAATGGATTTGAGATAATACCTTGCAATCGAGCAGCTGGAGCAGCCCTCGATTTGCAGGGTAATCACAGCCAATGTAGATAGACCCAGATTGAGTTGGCGGCTGGAGCAGCCCTCGATTTGCAGGGTAATCACAGCCGGTATGGAAGGCAAAGCGTTGCGGTCGCAGCTGGAGCAGCCCTCGATTTGCAGGGTAATCACAGCTTTGTGTTTTCATTTTAGTTTCCCGCTTTTGCTGGAGCAGCCCTCGATTTGCAGGGTAATCACAGCTTGCTCTGAATACCAGCCAGAACAACGGCTGCTGGAGCAGCCCTCGATTTGCAGGGTAATCACAGCAGACTCAAAACAGGGTGACTTGCAGGACACAGGGGGAAATTTGAGGAATGCCTTCGGCATGGAATTTTACCCTCAAGCACAGAGGCTTGAGCTACGATAACAATTCTCAAGCAGGGAGGCTTGAGATACAATGGGAAAAAGCTGTTGCTGGCGACGCGGGGCTGCTGTTTGTTATGAATTCAACCGGCGTGGACAGGTTGATCCTAATGGCTTGGGGTTGTGAAGAATAAGGGCAAGCTAGGGGCAATTGTCTCTACAAAGTGGGGGAAGATGGTTTTGCGGCCTGGGGGGCGGGCCGGGTGGTGCGGCGGGTTCCGGTAACGGTAACCACACAATCCTGCGAGGGGACATAATGGCGATAGATGAAGGCCTGCATCATGTCCTGGCAGGCGGTGACCGGACGGGTGACGGACTTGCCGTCGAGCTGGGCACGGGCCTGGAATTGCAGAGCCATCGCGCGGGCGGGAGCATTGGCCGGGGCGGTCAGGGTCATACTGAGATCGTTTTGTCCAGGGGGAATCGGTCCGCCGCTCAAGACAAAGCCTTTGGGGGCGTTTTTGAGGGTCAGTTCCACTTCGCCATCGAATCCATCGCGTCGGAAGACGTGGACGTTGACGGGGACGCTGCGGCCAGCGGGAATGGTCAGGCTGGCCGGATCGACATAGACGGCAAAATCGGGCCGCGGCGGGCTGATACGCAGGCGATAGCCGTAGTCAATACCACCGTGGGACTGGGAATCGGTCAGGCAGACATCATAGACGCCGTCTTCGGGCAGCGTAAATGTCAGATACGAATCGGCATCGTGGGTCATCAGGCCGGATTCCTTGTCTTCGCAATCGTCATTCCAGGCCAGGGTTTTGCCGCGGGCATCTTTGAGGCGAATCAGTGAATCCAGCGGGGAGTGCAGGCGGCGGCTCAGGACTTCGATGACGATTTGCTGGCCGGCTTTGCCTTCGAATCCAAAGACATCTGTGTCGCCGGGCTGGGCGATGCGGCCGTTGATGATGCAAGGCAGGTCGATTTTCTGAGCGGAGGCGATGGTATTGTTGTCTTCGTTTTCATCGATTTCGGGCAGTGTATCGACGGCATAGAGTATGGGATTAGCGCACAGGCCGTCCTGTTGAAACTGGAGGGTGCGAATCGCGGGGCCGTCGGGGCGGGTATCGAGGGTGATTTGCTTTTCGGACAGGTTCCAGCCGTATGCAGTCGCGGTCAGGGGTTTATCCGCAGGGCCACCCAGCGGGAAAATAGAGGTCACAAACGGCTGCTGTGCCACGGTGATGCGATAAACGAAATCTTCGCGTCCGCGATAGATGGCGTCGTTGATGGTCAGGGTATAATCGCCGTCGCGAGGGATTTGGTAATACAGCACGGGGTCGGGGTCGAAACGGAAATCGTCGGCAAAAGCGACTTCACGGCCCTCGGCATCGGCCAGGCTCAGGGTCGCCTGAAACCAGCCCGGCACAGCATCGCCCAGGTAGGGAATCAGGCGACGGGCATGGGTTTGAATGACCAGATGCTGGCCCTGTTTGCCCGCAAAACGGAAGCGATCCACTTCGCCGGGCAGAATCTGGCCGTTGATGACCGAGGGAACGGTCAGGCGGGTGATGACGGGCTTGCCGGGGTCGGCATAGTCCGGCTCGCGGATTTCGGGCAGCGTGCCAATCTCGAAGAGCATCGGGTTGGTCAAGCCGCTGGCTGTCGCGAGGCGGATTTGGCGGTCGCCCGGAGCGGCATCGGGTGCGACGGTGATTTCAATCACGACGGTCTCGGCGATTTGCGGATTGATCTGGTTGAGATTGGGGCGGATGAATTCCTCGACCACTTTCTGGAGGCCTTCGAGGCTGAGGTTATCAAGATTGCGGAGCAGCGGATGGTCGGGCAGCTTGACCGGTTCTGTCGGCGTGGCGACTGCATTGGGATCGGTTTTGGGAGCAGCACTGTTCGGGGCCGGCGGGGCAACGCGACGCTGCTGGCCGGGTGGGGCAAATTTCTGACGGAGCTGGCGCAGGCGGCTGTTTAATTCATCCCGCTGCTGCTGGTTAAGGGATTTGAGCCGTCCCTGATAGGTGACGAGGGAGGCCTTGACGCCATCGCCGGAGACATAGATTTCTTTGACACCGCGGAGGTTTCGTCCGCCGACGGTGATCTGGACGGTTGTGCCCTGCTGTGCGCCGGCAGGATAGAGATAGCCGATATTCGGCAGTTTGGGGGCCGTTTCCGCCCAGACACTGCTGACACCGAGAATCAGAACCGTTACTGTTATTTGCGTTAATGTTCTCATAAGGAATCAGGCTTTGATAATTTCATTGAGTCGGCCTCCGGTTGGGACGCCGTCTTTGTTGACCGAGGGCATCACTTTGATATCCATGCCCATGGGGTTGGGCATCGGGCCGTCGGGGTCAATGCCCATCAACTGGTAAAACGTGCCGATCAAATCCTGCGGATAGACGGGTCGCTGGGCCACTTCTTCGCCGTGGGCATCGGAGGCGCCGACCACGCAGCCGCCCTTGAAACCGCCGCCGGCGACAAGGGCCGAAAAGCAATTGCCGTAGTGTCCGCGTCCGCCGTTCCAGGGTTCTTCCCACTGGACTTTGGGGGTGCGGCCAAAATCGCCGTAGCTGGAGACGATGGTGCTGTCCAGCAGTCCGCGGCTGGATAAATCCTGCAGGAGGGTTGCCAGACCTTTGTCGAATTCGGGCAGTTTACGGCGCATTGTCTCGAAATGCTGCTTGTGGGTATCCCAGCCGCCGTAATTGATCGCAACGTAGGGTACGCCGTGTTCGACCAGCCGGCGGGCCATGAGGCAGGACTGGCCAAAGGTGGTCCGTCCATACTGGTCGCGGAGTTCGGCGTTTTCCTGCGATAAATCGAACAGCTTGCGGGCGTCACCAAGAATCAGTTCGTAGGCGTTGTTCTGGCACTGATCGAAGCGTTTGAATTCGTCATTGCCGGGGATGGCTTTGCCCAGTAAATCAAGACTGCCCAGCAGTTGGCGGCGGTCTTTCTGACGCTGTTCGGTGATGCCTTCAGCGACAATACCTTCGACAACAAACGGCGTCTTATTGGGGTCGCCGCCGGTGACAAAGGGCTTGTATTTGGGGCCGAGAAATCCCACTTCCGAAAAACGGCCCAGGGCTGTGGTCAATACAACATACGGCGGAATGAGGCTTTTGTAGCCGTGGTCATAACCCTTGAACAGCGAGACCACCGCCCCTATCGACGGATAGACCAGCCGCTCGGCGGGGTTGCGACCGGTCTGCATCATATAGGTCGCAGTTTCATGGGCATTGCTGCGATGGGTCATGCTGCGAATGAGGGAATATTTGTCGGCCTGTTTAGCCAGCAGAGGCAGCATTTCGCCGATGCGGATGCCGTCGACGTTGGTTGCAATCGGTTTGGTGAACGGGCCGGTGTAGGCTTCGCCGGCATCGGGTTTGGGGTCAAACGTATCCAGATGGCTTGGGCCGCCCCACATCCAGATTTGGATGATGGCTTTGGCGGGTGCAGGCAGCGGCGTCCGGGCAGCCAGGCGGGCCGGCTCGATGAGGGTCGGTGCGACCGCAGTGCCGAGCATCCATTTGAGCAAATCACGGCGATTCAGGGTTAGGATTTGTGATCGATTCTGGGTCATGGTTAACGTCCTCAACCTTTAATGCCGGAATAAAAATTCTCTGCTGTTGAGCAAGGCCCAGGTTAAATCTTCGGCGGCTTCGCCGGAACGATTTTGTTTGGCGGCGAACAGCTTTTCGATCGTTTGATATTCCTGGGGCGTCGGATAACGCGATAAAATCGTCAGGTACAGGTTGGCGATCATCTCACGGGGTTTGCCCTTGCCGGCGTCGAAGATTTTTCGCAGCAGCGGGCTTTGTGTAATCTTCTTTCGCACGTCGGAAGAATTCAGCATAAATAGCCGCTGGACATCGGTAGGATGGCTGTTGCGTTCGGATTCGAGTCCGGTATCGCGTGCCGGGCGGCCAAACATTTCGAGAAACTGACTGGTGATACTGCCGTCGGCCAGTTCGATAGTGCGGTGTGCATCGGGAATAAAAGTAAACGGCTCGGGGATGGGGCTGGAGTATTTGACCCGGGTACCGCCCAGATAACAGAGGGCATCAATCAAAACCTCTGCGTCCATTTGACGCGGCGAGTAACAGCCAAAGAGGGATTCGACCTGGGGGTTATCGCTTTGCGGGATGGGAGATTGCTGATAGGTGCGTGAGGTGCAAATAAGCTTGAACAGATGCCGAATGTTCCAGTGGGATTTCACCAGCTCGGCTTGCAGATAGTTCAGCAAAGCGGGATTAATCGGGGGATTGTCCGGTCGGATATCATCCGGCTCGTGAATAATGCCGCGTCCCATCAGCCATGACCAGGCACGATTGGCCATCGCCCGGGCAAACCAGGGATTGTCCGGCTGAATCAGCCAATCGGCAAACACCTTGCGAGGGTCGTCATCGGGGCCGATTTTGACTTTGGTCCCATCGGGCAACACGGCCTCCAGGGGCTCTGTCTGGGCGGGGTCGGGATAGACGATTTCTTCTTTCCATTCGTCAGTGTTTTTGTAGGCAACCCGCGAAAAAAATACTTCCAGTTCCTGACGACGTGCCTGCGGCCAGGTCTTCAGGCGTGTCCCCATGAACGTCAGTGCCACGGCTTCTGCAATATCAGCGGGCTTTCGTCCCTGTATGGCCCGATAGAAATTGACTGGCGGGACGCGAAAATTGCTGCCGCTGGCTGTCAGCAACTGGCGGGCAAATTCGTCATAGGGTTTGTTATCGCGGACGGATTCGAAAATCCAGCGGTGGTAAGCCTGCACGGCGTTGGGCCAGAGATTGACCGGGTATTCGGCCTTAACCCGCAAGATATCGCACCATTTCAGGGTCCAATAGGCAGCGAATTCGTCGCGGGCAAGCACGGCATCAACCAGTTTGTCGCGTTTATCCAACCGCTTGTCACCCAGGAACTTACGCACTTCCTGGGCAGTCGGAAGCGTGCCGATTAAATCCATATAGATGCGACGGACGAAGACTTCATCGGAACAGAGGTTGGCAGGAGTAATCTGGTGCTCGACCAGGCTGTCCAGGACCGCCTGGTCGATGGGATTGTTGATGGTAAAGCCGGCATTGACCTCAAAGGGAATAACTGCCCCCGCCCCGTACACACCATACGAAAACGCCAGCACACAAATCAGCCAGAAAACAACCCAATCTCGCATATTCTTGTCCACTTCTCAGCAGCATTATTATGACCTGATTCTTCCTATTGTTGTTTCGCTATTCTCTTTTATAAACGTTCGTCCGGGACAGATATGACAAAGAAAATGGACAAAAACCAAGATTTGGATCGAATTTAGAAATCGTGAAATACAGGATATAACATATACTCAATGAATAGCAAAAGAACAAAGCCATCGCCGGGGGAGACAACCTCAAGCGTATTGCCCACCAGGCTGACCAGCAGGTGGATGCTGGCGGCGCAGGAAATAACCACACACTCAGCGCCCTGTTTCATCCAGTTAATGCTTATCCACAAATGGGAAAGCTGGGGGCCTGATTCAATATGAAGACAGCATTCCAACACCCTAATACGGGTCCACCTCCCAGTGGGCCAAACGCTGGGGATAAACGATTCCTGTGCCTGACGAAAAACAGGATTAACCCTCATTTAGATTGACAGAAAGCAGAAAAATCCGGTTATAGCTTGTCTATATTTTCCGCCGGATATTCCATTGCCTGCCTGGAGATATCATACGGCTACTGAGCCGCAGCTTTCACCCCGCTGGGGGGATAGTTGATCACGGTTGTCCAGGCCAGTTCTGCAAGCGCACGATTGAACGCTTCATCATTCCATTGCGGCTTGCCGGCGTTTTTCAGGACGCTGGGAATCGGCAACCCCACCGGACTGCGGCCATAGATCACAGCATAGTGCACATAGGCATTGAGTACCTGCAGAGGAGCTGTCGGGTGTCCGATATTATCCGCAAACAATTCAGCCTGCTTGTCCAGGCCCGGAAACTGTTTGTTGTAAATGAGAGTACGCAGAGCTGTCAGGGCCTGTGAGGTGGGTACCAGAAAGACGACCTGGCGTCCAACCTGTTCATTAATCTTTGCGGCTTGCTCCTGGGCAGCCTTTTCATTTTTCTGATTGAGCGTTTTGAGCTGCTCGGGCGTCTTTTCCCTGTCCGGCTGAGTCATGAGCAATGAAAAGTCAAAATCCTGATTGTCGATATCGGGTCCGCCCCAGGAAACCTGGACGGTAAACTTCATCTTGGGATTGTGCTCCAGACCCAATTTGACAAAGTTTTCAATTCCCTCGTCCGGGAACTGAATTGGAGACAGCGTCAACAAATCGACATTCCCTGCCTCCAAGGCCTGCCTGGCCTGATTGCGGCCACCCTGATGATTCCAGTGCTGAATGGTACGCGACACACCCAGACTCTGCACTCCAGCAATTTTATGTCCCTGGATACCGGAAGCCGAAGCCAATTCTGCAAGAATATCCGGAACATACCAATGCAAACTATGTCCGGCAGTGAAGATACGTAATCCATCCGGTTTTGCCGGGCCGGCGGTTTGAGCCTTCAGGTCCGAGAACAGAAGCGGAGCAAACTGATAGAGGCTGCGTCGCCAGGTCAACCATTCGTGCGCCGTCTCAGGGGACTCATAGTACACGTATTTCATCCCGACTTTATCCAGCATGGCCTTGAATGCACCCACAGAACCCGGGAAAGGGGCTGGTTCTTTGGTGCCCAAGCCCAGCCAGAAGAGTTTAATTTGCTTGTTGAGCGCCTGGCCGTCTTTAAAAGCTCCGTTCATGAACGTATCCGGATCAAGGACAGACGCATCGGGATAATTGGAAGTACCGCTGAAACCGCCGATATGAGAGAACACATCGAGATTGTTCATGGTAATCCGAATGGTCTGATTCGCGCCCATCGAAAGACCTGCCATCGCCCTGTGCTCGCGATCGGCAAGCGTACGATAGTGGGCATCAATCATCGGGATAATCTCCTTGATCATCACCTCTTCGAAAGCCGAGGTGCCGCGGGGATCTCTGCGTCCCCCGCTGTCATTTGCCCCCGGTCTGGCAGCATAACCATTATCCATAATGATAATCATGGGGACGGCTTTGTTTTCAGCAATCAGATTATCGAGAATCAGATTGGCCTTGCCCTGAACAGCCCAGCCCGTCTCGTCTTCACCGCTGCCATGCTGGAGGTACAGAACAGGATACCGTCTGGAGCTGTCTTTATAATAATCCGGGGGCAGATAGACAAAACACCGACGCCAGGCATTCGTAATTTTAGAAAAATACCGATGTTCACACAGTTGTCCGTGAGGGACATCCTTGAGTGCATAGAAATCCTGATCCCGGGCCGGGATTTCGATGCCGCTGCCCCAGCGGCTGGCACCATAGAAGTACATACTGCCGGGATCCGGGACCTGGGCGCCGTCAATCACGAGCTGATAGTAATGGAAGCCTTCGTCCTGAGGGTCAGACTGCCCTACCCAGGAGCCGTCTTCCTTTTTTGTGAGAGGATATTTTTTGCCGCCGATATCCAGAAGAACCTGTTTGGCATCGGGAGCCATGATTTGAGCTCGCACGCGGCCTTCAGAGTTGACCTGAGGATACAGGCGTCCGGGCTGATTGGTCGAGGCCGGCTTGAAATCCTCGGAAATTGCCTGGGGTTCGGACTGAGCAAAGACATTGCCGCCCCCCAGAATCGAAAAGACGAAAAAGCTCGTCAGCATGGCACAAGATAGTCTGGTTAGCATTTGAATTCTCCTTTTAATCAGCAATTACTGCAGACAAACACCAGGATGGCTTGACGCGGAGCCATACCGCTTTTATTCATCTGCATTTCCATCAATAGTTTCAATCGATCCATCGCTGCGATAGTTCAGGTCGATGATTTTCATACTGCGCAGCCAGGTTTTGCCGCCGGACACTTTACTGTCGTGATGGAACAGATACCATTTGCCCTTGTATTCAACTATGGAATGGTGGGTTGTCCATCCGACCACCGGTGTCATCACCACTCCCTGATAGGTAAATGGCCCATAGGGATTATCCCCCACGGCATAACACAGCAGATGGGTATTGCCCGTGGAATACGAGAAATAATATTTGCCGTTGTATTTGTGCATCCATGGGGCCTCGAAAAACCGACGGTTTTCATCTTGTGTTTTCAAGGGATTTCCGTAGGCATCGAGAATCACCACATCACGCGGCGGTTCTGCGAATTCGAGCATATCGCCGGATAGTCGGGCAACTTTGGCACAGAGCGCAGGTTCTGTCGGTTTTCGGAGGGCATCATCAGGCTCATATTTGCCGGTTTTGTACCGCTGCAGCTGCCCGCCCCAGATCCCGCCGAAATAGATATAATGCGTGCCATCGTCATCCTGAAAGGTCGATGGGTCGATGCTGAAACTGCCTTTCATCGGTTCCGGCCTGGCTCTGTAGGGGCCTTCGGGTTTGTCGCTGACCGCAACACCAATTCGAAAGATATCGTTTTGATCTTTTGCGGGGAAATACATGTAATAGGTCCCGTTCTTGCAGGCGACATCGTTGGACCACATCTGCCGGCGGGCCCAGGGTACATCTTTGATATCCAGAGCCACACCATGATCAATCACATCCCCTTCGGGATCCTCCATGGAATAGACATGATAATCGCGCATATCAAAGTGACTTCCCGTGTCATCTTCGGGAATTCCGGCATCGATATCATGGGAGGGGAAAATATAAATTTTGCCGTTGTAGACATGGGCCCGCGGATCCGCCGTGTAAATCGTTTTTATCAGATGACGAGGTTTTTTGGGCATAGTCTCTGCCTTTCAAACTAAGTTTCACTCTTCTGTCAGATGCGATTTTATGCCGGCCTGGGGTGCAGACTGTATCCCGCTGCAACGCCCCAGGAAACAATGTTCCATTTTAGTTCTTAAACCGCCACCAGTCAACACTAAACAGGTCACCTTCGCCTCCGACAAACTTCAGACACAGATCAATCACTCCTGTTATTTTTCGAATACTGCACGTGACCTCTTTCCATTCCTGGGATTCGCCGGCGGCAATGTCGCAGGTGCCCAGAATCAGCCCCTCGGGGCCGCCGACACGGACTTCAATTTTGCCGCCTTTTTTGCCGACCACAGATGCCGTGAACGACTTGACCCCGTCTCCAAAATTCACACCGCGAAGCTTGACCCAGTCGCCGTTGTGAATCTCACAGAGGTTCATTCCGCCGGCATTACACGGCTGCGTTTCAATTCCCTTTTGAGCATTGAATGTTTCGCCTTCCACTCTGTCAAAGGGGTTCAGGAAACCCACCTGAACCACGCTATCAAAGGTGGGCACCTTTTTGATGATTTTTCCGTTATCATCGAAATCAAAGCTGTCCAGTGCAATATTGCGGCGAAAACCGGTTGGGATGCCGGCCTCATTGGCAACAATCCGGTTATGATACACTTCATACCATTTGCCCTTGAATTCAAAATGGGCGGCGTGATGATTATTATCGTTGAGCGGCGGCTGGTCAGACGTTTTGCCGGCATATGTAAAACCGCTGACGGGGCTTTCGGTACTCATCATATAATCAAAGCTCATTCCGGCCCTTGGATTAGCGGAGTACGTGAAATAATAGATGCCATTGCGTTTGAATACCCATGCCGCTTCAAAAAAGTTTCGAGCATTCATCTTCATCACGTCGCCATCCAGGCTGATCATGTCGCGTTTGAGTTTTACAACCCGGACATTATCATCCCCATTGCCGCCAAAGTACAGGTAGGCCTGGCCATCATCATCAATAAAAGCTCCCGGATCAAACAGCCACATGTTGTTTGCTGGCTGAACGCCCGGGGTACTATGTTCGATCAGGGGTTTGCCCAGAACTTCCTTGAACGGCCCGGTTGGGCTGTCGGCCACGGCCACTCCAATATTGGCCCCCCCGTTGCCGAAATACAGGAAGATTTTCCCGTCCCGTGCGATGGCGGTGGGAGCCCAGGATTTTTTGGCCCATGTCGTATCCCTGGCTGCATCGAAAACAATGCCATGATCGGTCCAGTTTTTCAGGTCCGTTGTGGAAATACACACTACATTCGGGATGTTGTATCCGCCCTGGACGGGGCTTTCATCATCATTTGAACAGTAAACATAGACACGCCCATCATACACCAGCGCTGCCGGGTCAGCCAGATAACGATGTGACATAATCGGATAATCGGCTGTAACCACGACACTCATGGCCTGAAGCAGGCAACACAGAACCCCTGTTAACATCGTTGTTTTGTTCATCGCACGTTCCTTTCCTGTTTATACCCCACGGGTCTGATTATTACTCAATCCCCAGCAGCATAGGGTTGAAGCTGCTGGACTTCAATACAACACGCCGGCAGATTGCCATATTATTCCTGTCTGGATTCAATCAGGGTTTGGCCGGAGCAATTTTCACCAGGACGACACCATGACGCCCCACCTGTGCCTCAAACTGGCCGGTGAATTTGCCCAGGTCTTTTTGACGCCACAGATCGCGAACCGACTGTTGGCCGGTAATGCCAAGATCCGACCAGGTTACGGTCACGGTTTGTTCCCGCTGACCACGGTTAAATAGTCCTACGGCCATAGACCCGTCTTCCATCGGCTTAGCCCAGACTTCCAGAGTCCCGTTTTGAGTAATCCGGCTGGCCTGACGTCCAAGGGGATCCTGATTGACTTCAATGACTTCGTCGTTGGTCAGCAAATTCAGGGTAAAATCGTCCAGCTTGGTCATATCGCAGCCAATCAACAGAGGCGATGCCAGCAGACACCAGAGACTGATATGGGTGTATTGCTCATTGGGCGTAAGCCTTGTGGGTTTGGGATTTCCCCAGCCTACGTGGCCAACAACCAGCATATCGGGGTCATTGAAATGTCCCGGACCGGCATATTTTTCCAGACCGGCCTGTCGAAATCCAATGCCTGACATACTGCCCCAGCTGTCATTAATATCCTGGGTGGTGCGCCAGGAATTCCCGCCAACCTCAGTTCCCCACTCCCAGACATTGCCCATTCCGTATTGGCAAAGACTGTAGATGATGTCCCGCGGCTGCATCGCCAGCGCCTCGTGCATCCGCTTGAAGGGAAGCCGGCCTTTGATCGGATCATCCCCGCCGGAATACTGGATATTGGGTACCGAGTAGGGATCCCAGTTTTTGTCGTCACGACGGTCTTCGAAAGCAGGATTATAGGAACACCAGTCGTATTTGAGATAATCAAATCCCCATTCGGCATATTGCTGGGCATCCTGCAATTCATGCCCAAAACTGCCAACACAACCGCCGCATGTCCAGGGGCCGGGCACCGAATAGATGCCGATTTTAAGCCCTTTGCTGTGGACATAATCCACAAGCCCCTTCATATCCGCAAAACGCGGATTGGGCAGAATGCGTCCGTCGGCACTGCGTTTGGGTCCCTGGAGCGTCGGGTCCTTTGAATCGCGATGCACCTGCCAGAAATCATCGATGTTGATATACGTCCAGCCGTGATGAATCAGGCCGCTTTTGACCATAGCATCCGCAGCCGCCTTGATATTTTCAGCGGTCACCGCACCGGCAAAGCAGTTCCAACTGTTCCAGCCCATCGCCGGAGTCAAACCAATCTGAGAGCCGCATACGATTTTAAATTCCCGACTGGCCTGGCCAAGAGCGTTTTTGGCATGGAGCATCAACTTGTATTCCCCTGCCTTTTCCAGCTTTCCGGTAATCTGTCCGGTTTGGGAATCAAGCACCAGCCCGGAGGGGAGTCCATCGGCCGAAAACGTCATCGGCCGCTCACCGCTGGCTGCTATGGTAAACAGAAAAGGAGACCCGGGGCGAACACCGAAGACCCGGGCTCCATTAATGCGGGGCGTTGGAGCGGGTTTTGGAGTTAAAATCACCGCATCTTCGATGGGCGGAACATCCAGTTTCGGCTTGCCGTTATTGATCATGGTGATTTTCAGATCCACCCAGTCGGCATGGTCGTAGTCAAAGCCATCCCCGCCATCCAGTGCCAGCAGCACCAGTGATTTGACTCCTTTGATATCCAGCGTAAAGGCCTTAGCCTCATCGCCGGGGCGCATCAGCCCGCTGGTCCATATTGTCTTTCCGTCAGCGGTAATCTCAAACACCACCGAACCCCGGCCGTTGGTTTCATCGTCCAGACCGGCACGTCCCGACAGCTCCACCCCATTGCCGTCCAGGAGCAGAGGAATGCTGGAATTGGCATGGGTGCCGATGCCGTTTTGATATCGCTGACCGGCGATCATCAGACGCCTGTTATCCACGGACCGATTGGAACGCGCCTGTCCCCAGCCCTGTTCAATACGCGACACATCGAGACTGGACAGCCAGATGGTGTCCTCGGATACGGTGTTTTCTGACGCAGCCAATGCGGATCCCAGCCAAACACAGAGTGTACAAACCCATACTGTCTTTATTCCATGCATCATACAATTCACATCCTTATTGAAATCATTAAACGGTGCACTAAAAAACCATTTTTCTTTGATTACTTTTCCTGGGTAATGATTCCGGCAAAGCCGCCGGCAGGCAGCATTGAAATCGGAACGATGGTTTTGGCATCCACTGCCACAGCGGATTCAACGACAGCCTGATAATCAGAAGACTCTGTATGATCTGCGAAGCTGCGCAGTGTCCATTTGCCCTTGCCCAGAAAAGTCAGACGGGCATGCAACTGCATCGCCTCATCCCCGTTCATCGCCGCCAGATACCAACGGTCTCCTGAACGCCGGGCGACAATGATCGAGCGCCCAACCTCGCCTTCTAAAACCACCGTCTCATCCCAGACGGTGGGCAGATTCCGTAGAAACTCAATGCCGGGCTGGCCGCGATAATTGCGGGGACTATCACACAGGACCTGCAGAGGACTGAAATAGACGATTGTCATGGCCAGCTGTCGGGCACGAGAGCCCATCACCTGGGTGGGCGAGGTAATTTTAAATTCCTCGGGGGAGCGGTTGAGGAATCCGCCGGGCGTAAAATCCATCGGCCCCAGCAGGCCTCGCGTGAACGGCAGTGTCATGGTATGCAGCGGAGTACATTGATTACCGCCGAGTTTGTTGTATTCGTTACCGAGCACCCCTTCCTGGGTGATAAAATTCGGATATGTACGAGCCATCCCTGCGGGCTTATAGGTCCCGTGAAAATTCACCAGCAACCTGTGTTTTGCCGCCGTTGACAAGACTTTTTCACACCATTGGACCGTCTCCTGGGACTGGCTGTTGAGAAAATCAATTTTCACTCCGGCGAATCCCTGTTTTGCCAGAAACGCCAGAGCGGCCTCAACCCCGAAGGTTTCGATATCCAGGGAGTGTGCCCAGATCAGCAATCGGACGTTTTTGGATTTCGCATAGCCAATCAGCTCAGCCACATCGACTTCCGGAACCGGCTGTCTGAAATCACCGGGGACCGGATTGGGGCTGGAATGGAGCGACTTATCAAAACTCGTCATCCCCTTATACCAGAACCAGTCCATTAACTGATAGGGCCAGCCCATTTCAGCCGCCAGATCAATCCACTCCTTATGGGAGGGGGTGGAACCGCGAGCATAGACGCCCTTGTGGCCGGGGTTGGAATCATAGGGATTGATTCCCGTCCACCACGCATCCCAGGCACAGGCACCAGGTTGAATCCACGAGGTGTCATCCAGTCGACAGGGGGTTGCAAGATTGACAATCAAATCAGACTCCACCACATCTTTGGCCTTGCGTCCTATGATCAACGCACGCCAGGGGCTGACACGCGGCGTGGAGGAGACCACCAGTCCATTTCCATCCGAACGTCTGTCAAGGACGGCTTTGACAGCGGTTGTGCCGGTGCCCGACAGGGACATACCGGCCCAATCCAGCAGATCGGATTCTGCAACCGCAATATATGCCGATGGCGTTTCAACCAGCAGCGGCAATACACTTTGAAAAGGTCGGCCCGCCCTGCCCGAGCGAATGGCACTTAATTTCTTCTCCGGATACTGATTCTCTGCGCATGCGGATTCGTTGCCGGCCCAGCAGCGATAATCCTCCGCAAAGCGAAACTCCGTCAGTTCCTCCGTCAGCACAAAATCACCAAGACCCGACTCTTTGGGAAGGTCGTATCGAAACGCAACGCCATCGTCATAAGCCCGTACAATCAGGCCGAACGTCCGATGCGGCTGGCCTTGTTCCTCCAGCGTCAGCTGAAGCTGTCGCCAGCGATCCGGAACCAGCCGCCGCTGGCCAAATGGATTTTCCCATTGACCGTCGTGATCGCTGGTTTGGGTCTTTGTTATGATCGCCGACGGTCCCAGCCGGATCCCGTCTCTGAATTCCAGTCCCAGAATCGAATCTGTCAACACGGGACTCCCCTCGTATTTGACCCGATACCGCAGTCCCGCCGTGTCGGAGACAACAACCTCAATCCGGCCATCCGGCGACGCAAGACGCTGCTCCGCGGCGAGTACGGATTCGGAACCATAAAACCAAATCAGACAAAGCCAGACCAGGCTTACGGACAGACAGGGTTGAGTCTTTTTGTGAATCTGCATCATGACCTCTTTTTCCCATGAAATTAGAACAGCCTCCGATCGGATTGCCGGAGGCTGCAGTTAGTTTTTGGATTAGGTTACCGAGCTGTAATCGTCAGCGGCAGCTTGATCCGAATATCATCAGACGCCGCACCAATCAGGATTTCATATTCACCCGGCTCCACGACATACTGTTTTTTCGTTGTGTCCCAGTATCGCAGACGGCTGGCTGGAATATCAACCGTCACAGACTTTGCCTGGCCCTGCTTGACATGCACGCGGGCAAATCCGCACAGGGCAAGCTTCGGCTGCGGAACCTGGGAACGGACATGGCGATAATACACCTGAACCACATCATCACCATCACGATGACCTGTGTTTTCGAGGGTAAAGGATACCTTGGCAATGCCGTCAGCAGAGATCTGTTTTGAAGCAAGCTTGCCGTCTTTGTATTCAAAAGTCGTATAGCTTAAGCCGTGACCAAAGGCATAGAGAGGCTTGCCATTGAAATAACGATATGTTCGGTTTGCCATCGAATAATCTCTGAAGTCAGGCAAATCGGTCGTTGCCCGGTAGAAGGTCAGCGGCAAATGCCCTGACGGATTGACCTGGCCGAAAAGGACTTCGGCGACTGCGCGTCCGCCTTCCTGGCCCGGATACCATGCCTGCAGAATGGCGGGCAGATGTTCGTCTTCCCAGGTCAGAGCAATAGCGGACCCGCTGCAATTGACCATAACCATCGGTTTGCCGACCGCATACAATGCCTGGATAAGCTGGGTTTGGACTTCGGGCAGCTCAATCGAATCGCGATCAAAACCCTCTCCTTCCTGCGCTGGCGTAATACCGCCGACATAAATAATCAAATCCGCATCAGCAGCCAGCTTGAGGGCTTCCTCTTTAAGCTCTGCCACAGGACGTTTTGTCTCATTATCCTGACGACTCCAGGCCGCCGTCCCGGGTTTAGTGGTCACGGGACTGCCCAGGGCAAATGTAATTTCAATCCCTTCCCCGGCCAGCTGCTTTATGCCGTCCAGAATGGAAACCGGATGCGAAGCCGAACCGTGGTAATTGCCCTCCAGCATGGATTTCGAATTCCCATTGGGACCGATGACCGCGATGCGTTTATATTTGGAACGGTCCAGCGGAAGGATACCATCGTTCTTGAGCAGCACCAGCGACTGACGGGCCACCTCCAGAGCAACCTGGCCATGTTCGGGCTTGTCATTGTCTGCGATGGTGTACTTTGAATACGGCACTTTGTCGGCCGGGTCGAACAGACCCAGACGGAACCGGGTCCACAAGGTGTAATACAATGCCTCATTGATTTCCTTGTCCCCAATCAGGCCCTTTTGGACAGCCTGTACCAGGGCGCTGTAATCGCCGCCGCAGCAGAGATTGCAGCCGGCCTTGACCGCCAGTGCCGCTGCCTGTTCCGGGGTCTCGACATATTTATGAGCTCGACGGTTCCAGATATCGTTGATGGCGCTGCAATCCGAAACGACATACCCCTCAAACCCCCACTGCTTCCGCAGCAGGTCGTTGAGCAGGAATTGACTGGCACTGCAGGGAATACCGTAGAGTGCGTTATAGGCACTCATCACGCCGCCAACCCCGCCATCTTTTACCGCCCGTTCAAACTGGGGCAGATAGGTTTCATACAAATCCCGTTCTGATGGCTCTGCATTAAAGCTGTGACGCTCCCGCTCCGGACCGCTGTGAACCGCGTAATGCTTGGCACAGGCCATGGCCAGCATATAGTCGGGATGGTCCCCCTGAATGCCCTTAATAAACTCCACGGCAATCTCGCCGGTCAGGAAAGGGTCTTCGCCATAGGTTTCCTGGCCGCGGCCCCAGCGAGGATCGCGGAAGATATTGATATTCGGTGTCCAGAAAGTCAGGCCGGTCCACCATTTTGAATTTCCATTATTTTTGGAGGCATAATCGTTAAATTTCGCACGACCTTCGATGCCGATCACGGTTCCTTCTCGACGAAGCAACTCCGGATTCCACGTCGAGGCCATTCCCACCGGCTCGGGGAAAACCGTTGCAATACCGTTGTTGGCAACACCATGCAGAGCTTCATTCCAATAGTTATATGCGGGCAGTCCAAGCCGCTCGATGGCCGGGGCCTCGTTCTGCAATTGTGCCACTTTCTCCGCCAGCGACATCCGGCGAATCAGGTCTTCGATACGTTTGCGGAGCGGCTGAGTCGGATCACGCCAGATCGGAGCCTCTTTGATATCCGGTACCGCTGTGGCATTGCCGGCAAAGGGTTCGGCAATCTGGGATGCACGGAAGGACAGCATGCTCGTCCCCGAAGCATCTTTGACCTCGAAGGTATTGAATTTGGCATTGTCCTGATGAGCCTTAAACGTCACTTTCAAAGGCCCTCGGAGCGCATCATCTTCATGATCCACGACGCCGGTAATATAACACACTTTGTTGGCCTTGCCGGCGGTTTTGACAATATCGAAATCCTGGGCCAATACCACATCGCCGGAAACCACGGTGTATATGCGTTGCCCCGCCTCATTGAAAAAGGTTTCCGCCTGACCGATAATAATTTTGTATTGGCCTGCCGGCAGATTGGAAACGCTGATACTGAACTCTTTGCCATAGATTTCTTCACGAAATGCGGCCTCCTCACCATTGGCTCCTTCAATCGCAACAGAATCTGCAACCTTGTAGTGGGCAAACTCGCCGGTCACTGCAACCTTATAGGTACAGGAACCACAGACTTCCTCGGCTGCACAAGCAGAGCCCCCAAGCCAGTGATTCACGAGAAATGCCACCATCAGACAGGCCGGCAGCAGCCGGAGGCTTTGATGTTTCAATAAAATTATATCTGCTGTTGGGCATTTCTTCACGTCATTTGTCAGATTTGTTCTTCTCATGGTTCATCCTCAAATTATAGTTGCTGGGTTCGTATTCCTATTTAATCGAACAAGCCTATTCCTGCCGATCATGCAACAACCAACGCATCTGTTTCAGATGCTTTTTCCATGGTCGGGTTTACGGCATCGGTGAGATGCGGAACAATCCGGCACCATGCAGCGGTACATCCGTCTGGAACACCTCACTGAATTCACCCAAATCCCGTCGGGCCCACAGGTCTCGCACCCGGGCTTTGCCAGCAATCCCCAGATCCGCAAAAGACACCGATACCGTGCTGCGATCAGACTTTAGGCGTTTCTGAGGATCCAGCAGAACGCAAAATTCCAGCGCGCCCCGCCCCTGACTCCCTTCGGTAATCACGCCTTTGGAAGCAAACGTGTCATACCCTTCGGGTAATTCGAATTCAATCACAGAGACCGCGTGCGTTCCAATGCCCTCGACGGGTTTTCCATCCAGTGTCAGGGGACGGCCATCAACAGTACGATGTTTGTGAACAGTGCCCCAGCCCGCTGTTGCGAGGATCCAGTCCAGGTCGGTCAGTTTCAAGGTTCCTTTGGGACCGGTGAGTACCGGCTCAATCCAGGCTGCATGGTCATAATCACTGCCGTTGCCGCCATCCCTGACTGCCAGCACCAGCCGGCGAGCATTATGGGTCGGGATGCTGATCTCAATAACCTGGGCCTTGGGTTGGCCACTAAGCCGACGACTGGTAAAATCGGGCTTGGACAGATCAAACGGATTATCATTGCTCTGGGCATTGAAGAGTCCGACATAACGATCCCGGCCGTCGGGGCTATCGGCCGCCCAGACAATCAGATCATTTTCGTTTTTAATCTGCCGGTTGTTTGTGCTGGCCTGATTGACAGCCAGTACCTCTGGATTGGTCAGCAGGTCAAGCGTTGCATTATCCAGACGGGTCATATCGGCACCGAGAATCAGCGGCGAACGAGCAATACACCACAGGGTCATACAGGTCGTTTGTTCAGCCGGGGTAAACCGCGTGGGACGATTGAATTCCACAATTCCAAAAGGAAGCATATCGGCATCGGGCCATGCCCCTTCGGCTCGGTATTGCGTCCACTTCTCAAGCCGTCCAAACATCTCATATAATGGCTGCCAGCGGTCCCAGAAATCATCGGAAATCCGCCACATATTGGCATGATTCATCACATGTTGCCCCCGCTGAATGGGTGTATCACCGGGCGACAGACTCAGTACAATCGGGCGGCCGGTCTTGTCGATGGCTTTTCGGATGGCCTCAATCTCAGCCTTCTGTACTTCGTCATAAGGACGGGCAATATCGTCTACTTTCACAAAATCCACACCCCAGGAGGCATATAGCTCAAACAGGGAATCATAATAGGCCTGGGCACCGGATTTGCTCATATCCACACCGTACATATCCGGATTCCACGGGCAGGTCGAACGGGTATTGGCAATATCCGCCGCACGGGCATCCGTTCCAAGGATGGCCGTATTGTCACGCACCGCCTGCTTGGGAATGCCTCGCATAATGTGGATGCCGAATTTAAGCCCCTTGGCGTGAACATAGTCCGCCAGGGGTTTGAATCCCCTGCCATTTGATGAAGAGGGAAACTTCTTCAGAGCCGGTATCAGCCGGCTGTATTCATCCATCTCAAGCCGAGCACCACGTCGATAGCTATGCCCCTGAGAATCCGGCTCATACCACTGGATATCCACCGTAAAATAAGTCCAGCCATAGGGCTTGAGGTATTTTTCCATGGCATCCGCCTGAGCTTTGGCTTGTTCTTCGGTCAATGTCGTGCCAAAACAGTCCCAGCTATTCCATCCCATCGGTGGAGTTTTCGCCCAGGACCAGTAGGCCGGATTCGCCGCATACGGTGTTTGAACGACCGGCTCGGCAGCATGACACAATCCGGCCAGAACTACAATTGCAGCCATTCCATATATTTTTTTCATTCTATATGTTCCTGCTTCATATTGTCCGTTTTAGCACGGCGAAGACCTGCAGCTTCAATCGCGTGCATGTTTTAGTAGCGGAATCTCTCTACCCGTTGGGGATCATTGCCTGTTTTACCCGCACATTATGGTAATGTTGCGAAAAAGCATCTCTGTCAGGGTAACCGGAAAAGGAAAAAGAACAAGTTTGTTTTCCGCCAATACCTCTTTTTAAACAGTCCTGTTCCGCTGTGTTTTCCAGTATTTTCTCTGTTATCACCGACTGTAAGCCTGCTCCCGTTGCCGGTTTCAATTCCATCCACTATAAATCTTACCGACAGGTCCAATAGGTTATAGACCCACCATACCGACTCCATTATGTTGCCACAAGAATGTCTGCAGCCTATATCCCGACATACCCTCGCCGTATCTGGGCGGCAGATTCTTTTCAACCCGGACTCTGTTTAAAATTTCACCGTCACCGATTTGCCGGCGTAGTTGACCGTCTTGATGTCATCAGCCCCTGTTGCTATTCCGGCATTCTTGCCCGGGGCGGCAATCACAACATGAAGGATGCGTTCAACAGTCATACCGGGGAATGTCCCCTTGCGAGGACCGACCGTCAGCGTCCGGGCCGCATCATCCCAAAGGATATCATAGACGGCATATTGTCCTTTTTCGTAGTTGTAGGTCTCGTTATCATCTTCGTAGATCGTGAATTTCGCATCGGCCCCCGGATAAATGCGAATTTCATACGGGGCGTCGGGTTTCTCAGTCGCATACTGCATCACAGGTCCCATGGGCAGAATCGACCCGGCGCGGATATACAACGGCAGGATATTCAGCGGACAGGCTTTTTCGACGGTTTTTCCGCCGGTGTGTTTCTCGTTTGTCCAGAAATCGTACCAATCGCAACCGGCAGGCAGATAGGTTTTCACGATGTTATCCAAGGCAGCTGCCCCCTCATTCTGATTGCGAATATCACTGGGAGTGCGCCAGCCAAGACGAATCACGCGCTCGCCGCCGCCCTGGTAAAATTCCAGTTTTAACGGCACCTGCTGTCCCTTGCTGAAGGTCACTTTGGCACTGCGGTAACGGGCAGCGTTGTCCCGCCAATCCTCGACGACTTTTTTGCCGTCCAGATAAAGACGGAACCCATCATCCCCTTCGACCCCAATTTCATATTCACCATCCTGGGGCGCCAGCAGGAATCCTTCCCATCGCGCAGAGAAGTTATTGAAACCGTCCAGACCGCCAGGGGGATCTGCCAGCGGCGGGCCGGGCCAGTCATGATCCACAATCTTATCCACTCCTTTTCCCATGGGGGTATTGAAATTGACCCCTGCAAAATACTGCACCGCCAGACCAACCTGACCATCCGGGGTCCGCAAGAACTCCGCAGGCACAGTCGGGGCGGGAGTATTTCCCTTGCGATACATCGCACGCGTCACGGGATGTACCAGGAAGGCCGGACCAAACATAAAGGCATCACTGAGGTTGCGGACCTGGGCATCTTCCGGGAAATCCATCGGCAGCGCACGCATCAGCGTATAGCCTTCACTGGTAACCCGCCAGCTTTGACTATAAAGATAGGGCATCAGGCGGTATCGCAGATGGGTGATATCCAGCAGGGCCTGATACACCTCCGGGTCCATTTCTTTGAAGATATACGGTTCCCGCTCAATGTTGGTGCCGTGAATACGAAAGATCGGATTGAAGGCGCCAAATTGATACCATCGCAAAAAGAGTTCACGGTAGGCCGGATTTTGTTCGCCTCCGGGGTAATTGTTGACAAAGAAGCCGCCAATATCCTGTGTCCACCAGGGATTGCCAGCCATCGTCACATGGAGCCCGCTGACCATCTGAGCCTTCAGTGTATTCCAGCTGGCCGAGGAATCCCCCGACCACGACGCGGCAGCATAACGCTGGGCCCCCGCCCAGGCAGAACGAGTCAGCGTAAAGACGCGGCGATTATTGATAGCACGCTGACCTTCGTAGGTCCCCTTGGTGGTCATGAGCGTATAGGGATTCAGATAACGAGAGAAATCGCCCATGGCGTTGTTCCCCAGCCGTTTGATATCACGAGCCACTTCGTTGGGATTCCAGCAGGCCGTGCCGACTTCGACTTCGGTACCGTCCATCCAGAGTGCATCCACCCCCTTGCTCAGGAGGCCGGCGTTTATATGCTTAAAGTAGATTTCCCGCCCCTTCTCGCTGAAGGCATCATAAATCCGAGCCTTTCGGGATATCCAGTGCAGCGGTTCAAAGCGCAGATTATACTGGTCCAGTTCATGAGCCAGCGGAGTATCATTGCCCACGGATGGCCAGATTGAGATCATCAGTTTCATGTTCAGATCGTGTATGGTCTTGATCATGCCCTCCGGATCGGGATAGCGCTGGGGATTCCAGATCATGCCGCTCCAGGTACCGTCTTTATCGCTTCCCCAGTACTGCCAGTCCTGTACGATGTAGTCCAGCGGGAATTGTTCTTTGCGGAAAGTTTTGGCGACTTCGACAATGCGGTCCTGGGTCGGATAGCGTTCCTTGCTCATAAACAGTCCCAGGGCCTGTTTGGGATACATGGGCGCACTGCCTGTCAGAGTGCGGTAGCCGGCAATAACATCGTCCATCGTGTCGCCGGCAAAGAAATAGTAATCCACTCCGCCGGGGGCGCTTTCGGCCCACAAGGTAGCACCGGCAGCATCATCCTTGAAGCGCATAATGGAATAGATATCCCACATGATTCCGTACCGTTCGGAAGAGACAATCATGGGAATGACAATGCCCATATTCGTTTGGATCAGCAGCAATTCCTGCCCGCGGCGGTTAATTTGAGTCGGGGCGGAATCAATATAACCAAACCCATACCAGCCCTCATCGGGTTTGAGGGTAAATGTATGTGACACCTCATAGGTCGGAGCGCCGGAAATGTCCACTTGTTTAATCGTGGCATGGTTTTCAGCACGCTCTCGGGTCAGCAGCCTGCCGCCGGCATCCATAAATACCAGTGCTCCGGTCTTTTTGTCCGCCCGAATCTGAAGCTTCTCGGAGAGGATTGCAACATACTCTGCCGTCTCCTGCACCTTAAACGGAACCGCTGCCGGCTTGCTCACCACAACGATACTGGGATGCGCCCAGTAATGTCGGCCAAGATTTTCATTGACGCGAACAGTAGTCGGCCCGTAGAAAATCACGTTTTTGACAATCCCGTTGACATGCAGTTGAACGCCGTTTTCCAGCGCCGCACAGAAAAAACCATTTTCTTTCGAAGGTTCTATCGCCTGTAAATGTCCGGATTGATCCAGACCGGAAACCCCCGCCTGCAATATCACACTGGTGAAAAAAATCAGCAACCCAGCAAGAAAATGAATTGTCATCCGTGACCGTTTTTGCTGCCCCAATGATGAACTTTGGATTTTCATTCATAGTCTCCATAAATACCATTCGTACGGATTGTTGCGTCGTTAACGTTGGCCAATATTCATTGGCTGATTATTGCAAAAGAGCAAAGCATAAAGCGTAACCGGAAATGGAAGAAGAACAAGTTTGTTTTCCGCCACTAACTCTTTTTGAACAGCCCGCCCTGTCCTGTTCTGAACCACCATACCCCATGATATCGCCAGGAGTACTCCTCCAATTGCAAGTCACTAATCCATGCTCCCCTTAGGGCGGCATTTCAAGAATATACGGGTCTTTTGTATCGATTATATCTAATACAAATCATTCCCCCGGAAAGTCATGGCCCCTTGAACACACGAAACCTGTCTATTACGTCCCCCCCCTGTCTTGCAAAGCTAGGATGGCTTGCGGAGAAACCAGCCGGGAAGGGGTATAGCCTGCTTGTAATTTTCTTGCAAAATCGGCCTATCAAGTGTAAAGTTAGCCTAAATTTGTCGGGACATCGTTTCCGGCCAGGTTTGTTTTGCTCTTTGTAGAACTGATTTTGGTTTGCAGCTTCCATTTTGCCGGTTTTTTGCACAAAACTGGTACAAAATAAAGCCTTTGGAGGAGTGACCGAGCGGCTGAAGGTGACGGTCTTGAAAACCGTTGTACCGAAAGGTACCGGGGGTTCGAATCCCTCCTCCTCCGATGTTGATTTTTAGCTAAAAACCCCGTTTTAGAACCCATAGACGGGGTTTTTTCTTTATCTTCAGTATGTACGCCAACTCTATCATCCCTGCCAGTAGATGCCACTAACTGCCCAGAAAAGTCTGAGGTCTTTGTAAGCTGGCTTGTAAGCGTAACAGCATCTGTTTCAACTGTTCTTCCATCCGTTCCGGTTGCCTCCAATTCTTCTGTTTTGGGTTTGCTGGCGAATGCAGGCAGACGGTCGATTGCTAATCTATCTGCCCCCTTCATCATGTGAGTATAAATCCCCAGCGTCAGATTAGGGGTTGAATGCCGCATCAGGCTTTGTGCAGTCTTTACATCTACTCCTGATTGTGCCAGAAGAGTGGCAAACGAATGCCTCAGGCTATGAAAGTCCAGCTTGCCAGTTCCATCATCATTTGGATTGATTCCAGCAGCCTTGAAATCGGCTTTTATCATAGCAGCAATAGCCTCCACTCGTGGCATATTAAAGATTGGTGACTGAGAGGATTTGCCTGCAACGAACTCTCTGAGCCGTTCTACCAAGTCTTTCCGCAAAGGCAAAATGGCTTTTTTTCTGTTCTTTGTGATTTCAGAAGGTATAGTAATAATACAGTTTTCGAGATCGAGATAGCCGACTATCAAAGCCGCTAATTCGCTTGAACGAAGTCCGGTTTCAATGGCCATTCGGTAAAGCATACTTCGCTCCGGTCCTGTCATACCCCGCAGTATTCGGCTATTATGGGTGGTTTCCAGTAATAATACGACCTGTTCCAATGTCAATGGCCGCCGAGGTTGTGTTTTTGTAACTCGACCAGCTTCCAAGTATGCCAACGGATTATCGACTGCACGCTTATCTTTGACCAGCCATCGGCAAAATTGTTTGATTGCCTGCAAATAGTGATTCCTACTCTGTGATGAAATCTCTCCTAAATCTTTAATTTTAGTAATCTTCTGGCCAAATTCATCAAGTACCAACTTTCCTTTTTCATCTTTTAGAACTATTTCCACTGTCTTGTGGAACCCGGCAATCGCTTCCTGAACCCTGCTTGCCGATATATCCTGCAAGAATGAGAATCCGCAGGTATCAATAATTCGCTGAACACGTGAAGCCTTTAATTCCGCATTTTTGATTGTTCTTCCACTGTTAATAAGCGACTGTTTGAAGGTCTGTAAGTGTTCCAATACGGCGGTTGCCCGATGTTCCTTGTATTTATCTACAATCCCACATTCAGCCAGTTCCGCTTCCCTTTCCAGCTTTGCTGCATACTGAGTGGTTGCTGTTCTATCCTTAAAACCTTTCACCCGCTTCCGAGTTCCATCCGCCGTGCGGTAATCAATGTACCAGCAAGACGACTTTTTCCGTATTCTTCTTCCTGTTTTAGGGTCTTGTGTAGTGTATTGCTGCCTGAAGATGCTTGCCATTGTTGTTATTCCTTTTCTGTGGACTTAAACTTCATTTCCGACCGCCAAAGCATGGGATTCTACTTGCCGACCACCAATAGCGATTCTCTTTCCAAACGTTCAGCCTGATGGATAGTGGCTCTTTTATCCAAACAGCCCTTTACCCGCTTGCGGCGTCCATCCGCCGTGCGATATTCAGCATACCAGCAGTCCGTTTGATTGTTCTTGAGTTTAAAGATACGTGCCATTGTTGTTATTCCTTTCCGACGGGTTTGAGTTCCAACCCCAGCACCTCGGCTACCCGCGCCGCCGAAGTGAGGTTTAACGTTCGTTGACCGTTGACGAAGTAACACAGGGCAGAATCCGCCACCCCGGAAAGCTGACTGATCCGGTAACGGCTCATGGGAGATTCCAGAATGGCCAGCCGCAACTGCCCTTCAATATCCTTATTTACTCTATCTTGTTTCATATATACAATAATACCCCTTTCCTAATTAACTGTCAACTGTTAATTATCATAAATCTTAGATTAATCTGTTTTTTCACTCTCTCTGATGCACAAATGGCACTGACAACACTTATAGTGAGCATCATAATTCATGGTTTTGAAGTTTCCGACAAGAAGTTGACCGTGCCCGCAGTAAGGACAGGTACTCTGGATTACCGTCTGAACCTTCCTTCCAATGGGAGGCTTTACAAAACCGGTCGGTTTAACTGGTATTCTGGATGGTTCAGGTTTTGCAGGGGTCACTCTTTCAACCCCTGCAACCTTCCGCAAAAATGAACGTGTATCAAACACCATGTCTGTAGATACCTCTAAATACCGTCCCTACCGTCCCTTTCGTCCTGACAGCATTGCAAAACAATGCTACAGGCTGTTATTTCGTGCAAATTCAGGATTCCAGTTCCACGCCATAGAGCTGGCAGACCGTCTCTAATTCCTGCTGGGAGGGACGGTACACCCGTTTTCCATTGCTTTTCTGGCTCTTGAGGTTGTAGCGGTTCAGGATGGAACTGATCCCCCGTGCGCTGTATTTATTGAAGAGAGAAGGCTCTTTTTCTCTGGCTTTTTCCAGTAGTTGATTGGGGGCAATCCCAAAACTACCACTATCCATCTCCTCTTGAAGAAGCCGTAGCAGGATTTCATCGGTTTCGGGAATGATTTCCTCATTGCTTTCCATCGTTTTGACGGCAAACTCTTCCACAATCTGTACCAGCCCGCTGGCCCCATCCTGCTCCAGCATATCCGCCAGGGCTAAAATAGGCTGCCATATCTCATAATCCCGGCCATTGAAGTTCTGACATTCCGGCCTGTATTGGGATTGCTTGATAATCCGCTGGGCATAGCAAAGGCTCATGGCATGAAGATCATCCCGTAATCGGGCAAAGACTTCCGCCTTCTCATGGATTCGCCGCCGGTTAATCGGAGAATCCTTCGGACTGCGGAACATCATAATCCGGATACAGCGGGAGGATAACGCAGGCGGAAGGCCTGCAATTCCGGCAATGGACTTGGGCGAAAAGACATCATAGGAATTGGCCTGAAAGCTATCTCTGGTCTTTTCCAGCCGGTGAGCACGGGAATTCTTCTTATAGCCGCTCAGCAGGATACTGCGTATCTCATTGGCCTCCGGCGTCCGTTCCCGCAACCGTTCAGCTTCATCCAAAAGAAGTGTGCCCCCTTCCTCATGCAGTGTTCGGAAAAGACAGGGGGCCGTCATATTTGCCGAGGGCAATGGATGAAATACCAACTGCGATAACACATCAAAAACCCTGCTTTTGCCGCTTCCCAGCGGCCCGCCAATGGATAAGTAAGGGACAGCATCCCACGCCGTATAAACATACGTCAGCATCGTCCAGAGAGACAGGGTCGCTATCACCCCTGCGGCATCCTCATCATTGAACTTCAGGAACCAGCCGAAGAGTTCGCTTAAATCCATAAAGAGTGTATTTAAATCCGGATTATGCCCATTCAACCATTGCTGACGGCCCTGCTTGGACCACATGGAAATCGTATTGGCCTTCGGGGGTTTTAACCCCTGCTCAAACCACAGCCTGTTCTCCAGGACACCCACAGAAGTAGTCAGCGGCACGATTTCCCGCCTGCCATCCTGCCATTGTAAATGCAGCATCCATTCCCCCGTCAGTTGACCATGATGGCTGATACTGGTTACCGGAACCGATATGCCGGAGACCACGGGAGTATGAAACAGGTGCGGCCTGACAATGTTTTCGATGTCCAGTTCATCTTTGGATGACTCCGCAGGGCAATCCGTTGGAATCAGCTCAAGGATTTTCTGACGCAGCAGGTCACGATCTATTGCCGGATAAAGCTGGCAGGTCTGGTCAATAAAGCTTTCCCGCTCCTTGTTCTTAACAATATTCAAGATGTCGCTATGCAGCGGGGCCTGACTATTCCTGACGATAAGCTGACCTTTGCTGGCCCCAGCCTTCTCGACCTTAAAATCAACGTAAATATCCGTACTGGTCATACCTTAGCCCCCGTCTTAACATGGTAGTTCACTTTGATTTCAGCCGCATGTTCAATGGATTGACGGATAAGCCCGGTATTGCTTTCCTGTATTACCCACTGGCGGATATCTTTGACCGGCGGGGTGAATATCCGCAGGCAACGACAAAAGAGAAGCAAATACACGGCCAGCTTTTTCGCCCCATGCTGACCGGCAAGATCGTTATCCGCAATGATAATGACCTCCCTGTGCCGAACAATTCCAGCCAACGTCTGAGGACTGCTGCTGCAATTGGCCCTGCCGACGGCTTCATATCCTAAATCCAGCGCCGCCGCCGTGTCAGTCGGCCCTTCACAGACCAGCAAGACACCCTCCGGTTTCAATCCGGCAGGGATAAAAAGACCATTTTGACTGTCTTCTACCGACCCCTTGCTCCCATCGGGAAACCGACGACGAATACCCACCACATGCCCATTGCTACCTGACATTGGGAAGGTATAAGCAATCCCATCCCACCCGATACCCAGACGTTCAAGGCTCTGCTGAGATACCTTAAGTTCTCTGGCGACAGACTCCAGCCGTGTAGGATCAAGACCATACTGGCATTGGGTGGCCAGTTCCGAAAAATGGTCACTGTTTGTTGCAATGGGAATCTGTCGGGAAAAGACCCGTCGCTTTTGACGAAAGGATGTCTTGAGAACATGCAGCCATCCGGCTTGTCCACACTGTTTAATACTGCCGTCGGCGATACGGGCACAGATGGCCGCTAAACCATCGTCTGCCCGCAGACACCAGTCCGGTTTACCGCATATCGGGCAAGGCCGAGATTTGCTGACTCTAAGCATTTTCTCCGTCGATACCATATCAGAGTACCCCCTTTCCCGATTTTCGCGTTCCTGCGGCTAAATCCTGCCCTTTATGGGCAGTTTGCAGGATACGATACGGCCTTACGGCATACAGCGGACACGCAACCGCTGTACAATGACGGATTTCCTGCTTTTTCCAGCCCACACATTCCAGGCAGTGGGCATTGACAGAGGCCCGAAGACTCTGACCGCTGGTAGCCCGGTCATAAATGCCGCGATACGCAGGCGGTATCTGGTTGCGGCGGGAGACAATAGCGTTATCAGTCTGGTTCATCAGCGGCCTCCCTTCATTACTTCCCACGCCTTGCGATTGGGTGCTCCAGCCTTAATCCACGCATGGCACTCCGGCCAATACCACCGGACAGAGCCGCCCAGATGAATCGGGCGGGGAAGCCTGCCCTGACTGTTGAGCCTGAATACCTGTCGTTTACTGATGCGAAGTTTCTGTGCTAATTCGGTAACATCGATGAGATCAATTTGTGATTGTTCCATGTTGTCGTGTCCTTGACTCCCATCCCAAAATCGTCGTTATAGCCATACCGCTGGGTTGCAGGTTGACTTATTCTCCGATTGCGGGTATCCTTGGGTTGTTTGTGTTTTTTGATTTTGGGTCGCCTTTGCCGAGGCGGCCTTTTTTTATCCCTTCCGTTCGGCCTTCATCTGTTTCCACGTTTTCCTGTCCGGCGCTCCGGCATCTATCCAGCCGAGAACATCTTCTTTGAGCCAGCGGAAACATCTCCCCAGACGCAGGGGGCCGGGCATCAGACCTCGTGCACTGAGGCGGTGAACCTGCCAGACACTGACTCTCAAAAACTCAGCCACCTGTTTGACCGTCCAGAGCTTCTCATCCATCATCACTGTGTTTGCTTCATTCACTGTTGACTCTCCTAAAAAGTTAATACTTCTTTTTTCTGTTCCTGTCTTCGTGAGTACCACTCTCGTGCATCACTCGGCAGTAACATACACAAATCACAACAAATGCAAAGTCCTTTTTTTTAGTAGGATATTAGACAGGATATTATGTATCTTGTTACTCCTGCTAAATTGGCACTACCTGTGTACAAATTTGCCACGATACAATCGTTACAATCGCTACATTCGCTACAGTTTACACATGAAAAATAATTTTAAAAATCGCAAGAATTGTTGTTGAAAAAAGGTTATTCTCTGCTGAAGCTCACCAACCTACAGAAACATAAGTCCTTTATTTGCGTCAGTTTAAATTTGACGCAAATGACAAATTGGCACACTTGGCTCCGAAACGATGGCTCAATCCCTCGCGCGTGCGCGCGCGTGAGGGCGGCTTGGCTGAGTTAAGTCACCCCCCTTTTTTAAAGTACCCCCACCAGCGGACAATGGCGATCAGGATACCCCCTCATCCCATCTGTTTGACTTACCCCACCCGCTTTCCAGCAGATCGTATAGCTCTCATGGCAGGCCATAACTTACCTCAATATCATCCACATTTCAGGGGGTTCACCCGATACGCCTTGAATGAGATGCTGGATTCATCACCTGTCACAAAGTGTGAAAAAGTCATATCTACCCAAAACACAACCCCTTAAACCCCTTAAACTGTGGTTTTGGGGGGACTTTAAGGGGTTTAAGGGGTGGATTTGCGGGTTAAATGCGCATAAAAAAACCGCCTGCGGGTTGAAGGAGGAGGAAGTCGGTGTACTTCCCAGGGCATCCCACAGGCGGTAGAAGGAACTGTTTTTATTGCTTACGTGTTCTTAGCCACAGTCCGCCCATACCCAGTAACAGCATGGTTGCCGGTTCGGGAATGACTCTGACATTTTTCCAGACCGGATCAAAACCTTTGCTGGTTTGATCCAAAAACTGGATGGAAAAATCATCGCCATTTTTCCAAAGGCCGGTAATGCCTTTAATCTCACCGGAGGTATTGTAAATCCAGGACCATCCGGTCTGGCAGTAAAGGGTAACATAGGGATCGTTATTAACAACCTTCTGAAAAGTACGAAGGTCGTTGATTTGACCACCTTTTAGAACGGCAGTCGCATAGTCATAAACATTAATTAAATCAGTGGCGCCATTGGTAAACAACAATGAACTATAATCATCTATTAAAATGTCATAGACACCCCCAACATCTAATCCCAGGGGTAGCGAGGTTGACAACACTTCGAGGCAACTATTGTCTTTTGCAACAATATTATCAGCACCGCCTCCCGCAACGACAAGTTTGTCATAATTTTCCAACCAAACACCATATTCATATTCACCAGCAGTAATATAGCCATCGCTATATCCGGCCCAGGAAATAGACATGCAGGAAACGATCCCCAGCAGCAAAAGCAGTCTTTTCATCGTAAGGAAACCTCCAATCCAATTTGAAGTTATTCTACCAAATTCATCCTCTTTTGTCAAGGATTTACCGGGTTTCCGTACTCTGGAGACTCTGGAGTTCGGCAAGCAATATAGCTTTGATATCCTCAATTCCAGTCGCATTATCGGACTCTTCTGCGGCTGCACTGTTCAGAAATTCGATGATTTGAATCAGGGTTTCTGCGGAGACGTCCGGCTCAACATCTGTTACATCCACCGCCATTTCCGACTGAACCGTAGCAGATTCGACAGACGCATCAAGAGAATAGGCCGAAAGGCTTTGGGCACTGGAGAGTGATTGTGCCGATAAGCTCTCCGTCTGAGCAGCAGCGGCATTGATTTCTTCCAGCTTCCAGCAGGCTACCCACAGCCAGTCTTCACAGAAAAGCATGAAATCCGACAAGCCGACATGTAAGTCATTATCCAGATCGCATTGCGGGTCATACCGCAACTTATCGTCGTCATCAATGTGTCCAGGTGCGTTCGGATCAGCAACATAACCCGGTGTATTCGGATCACAAAGCGGATGACTCGGATCATACGTTAACCATACTGCCGAAAACTTCGTAAATTCTGTCAAATTCACGATTCCATCGGCATTCCAATCAAGGTCATTGTGCACATCCGCTTGCGACTGGTACTCATCTTCACAGTTATAGACCTCATCGGCCCCAACATCGACCCTATTCCCATACAGTCGTGCTTCATTGTCATAATCAACCTGTGAGGCATATCCCATTGCCGGGTCTGGGTTGCCCTGATCAATACAGTCAGAACCTGCCGACAGATGATAGTTATTGGGGTCGGGAATTCCATTGGGATCAACGGTGTAAGCAAAGCCAGGCTCATTGTTGAAGTTATTGGTATTAACGGTATTACAATCTTGAATACAGCAAAAATTGGCCACCAAATCCGGATTGACCCCTGCAAACTGCGGCCCGCCGTTATTGTTGTAATAGACGATACAATTCTGTATATCCGGATAATCCTTGATGTTTGGATTATTATTTACATCGGCATTATCTGTAAACGATATTCCAGCCCCCTTGTTGTTTGAAATTGTGTCATTGTGCAAAACGGGAGAATAGGTTGGATTGATGATACGAATACCCTGAAGTCCTTTTTCAGCTAAATCGCTTTCTGAGATAATGCTATTGCGGATATATGGCGTTGACAACAGAGTATATATGCCATATTCTCCATTCCTCAAAATCCAGGAATTTTCTACAGTTAAAGTAGAACCCACACCTTCGTGACGTATGCCATAAAGAGAATTTCCAGTGATTGTTAACCGCTTGATTAATACGTTTCCACTTTTAGCATAAATGCCCCATTGCCATCCATTTTCAACAACACAGTTTTCAATCGTAAAATCTGCCCCATTTCCATATACGCCATACTCCGCCGCATCCGTGACTGTGAATCCATCCAATAGGGTATTGTCTCCCATTGTCACTATTGTCGAATTACGCTCTGTCGCGGTAATCCTGCCGGACAAAATCGTTGGATACTGCTTTGGATTACGTAATGAAAAGTCAGACCCGCCCGCCTTGAAACCACCATATACAGTGACACTTTCAGGTAAAACAAAACTATCGAACTCCCGTGTTCCTGGACTATAGATTCCCTGTGCAACATAAATCGAATTAACATCGGTGCAGATGGATTCTGTCGCTCGTGTTAAGGCCTGCTGTAAATCGGGATAGGCATTTGCCCAGCTTGTCCCGGTGTTCGTGCCAGTTGCAGTTTTATCGACATATATAATCGGCTCTGTATTGCCACAGCAAACCTGGGTATTTTCCGATGCCCGTGTAATCAGGATTTCACCAGTAAAGAGTTCTGCCACATTATGCAGAGGAAGTCCCGGCTCTGCCATATTGTTGACTTCCACGGTAAGACTTCGGCTTCCAGACCCATAGGCAGGGATAGTACCAATCGCCCAGACATAAGCATGATCCTGCTCTCTATAATTGGGATCAGAGGAATAAAATGTCATCGTGTTCGGGTCGAATAGATAGGAAACTGAACAGCTCACCCCAACAGGCAGATAATCAAGTAGCCGTACATCAGAATAAGTTAGCGATGACGGGTTATTCCAGCTTATGGTATAGGTAATTGAGTCTCCGATCTCTCGGCAATCGCCATCAGCGACATCATCCGTCTTAGTCAAGTGTACACTTTCCGGACTGAACCGTGCTGCGAGAGTAACTACTTCAGAGTTTGGATCGCTGTCTGTCCCACCCCATACAAACGGCACAAAGGTAAACCCCCAAGTTTTAAATGTATTATGATATGATTCATACCAATTGCTCAATTCACTCGGTATAATTCCATCAAATACACCGCTCGTAAGCCCCTCTGTAGTAAAAGATTGGATCAATTCTTTTTTCAATCCATGATTGGTTGTAATCCCCCAGCTTTCAGGTAGCCATTCAAAACCATCGCCATAATCACCTAAAGCAACAATCCCCGTTCCGCTGCCATTTAATACATAACCAATGGATTGTGATAAAAATACTTTGGCTTTTGGCGTCCTGCTCAGGGTATTAGCCGTGTGATAGTCCACATCCTGTCCAGTGAGAATAATTCGTCCTAAAGTTGCAGAATCAATGACCGAAGGATCAAGGCCACTCATATTACTGCCTTTATTCCATCCGATAATTAAAATATCATGGGTATTCAAGTCGGATAGCGTCACATGATTGCCTGCAATACCTGTTCGCAAGTCATAACTATAAATCCGCAATTCATTCATGGCACGACGAATATCCGAATTGATACTGCCTCCAGTGGGATCATAAACCAGAAAGCTATATTGGTTTGGGTCAAAACTATAGGACTGAATTCCAGTACCAGAAGAAGCTGAAGCAGCAGAGACATCCAGCCCCGGCGGTACAACATTGACTTCTCCCTGCACATTCGAGGAGAAACATATAACGGGCAACAAGCTCAAAAGAATCTGAAAACAATACTTCCTATAACTTCTCATTCAACCATCCTTTCAAATAAATACCCCGATAATTTACTTGATGCCCTTTACGCCTCGCGTAAGGAACGACCCCGTGTTGCGCACTAACAAAGAGCATCTGTAACACCTTTTTCATCACCTGCTCATATCCTACCCCCTCCAGTTACTTTATCCTGTTGCGTGATATTCTCATAAAAGCAGGGCTGCACAAAGAAAGAAACCCATCACCAAGCCTTTCACAGCCCGCAAATATTTTACTCAAATATGGTCTGGCCGGAATTAACCTGACCAGCTTAAAAAAACCTGCCGGGAGGGGTCGGAGTAAGGAGAAAAACCCGACAGGTCTGTATGGAACACTTGAAACAATAAGCCTTTTTCTTATAGTTTATTTGGATCATGCACAGTTACATCTTCATTTTTATCAGAGTCATTAGAATAAATACTATGAGCAACTCCTAACCCCTTAATATCTGTTCCAGAAGCTATTCGTTTTTTAATTTCGGCAACACCTACTTTTTTATGCTTTTGATAACAGCGTTCCAATAATTCACAGCTTTTATATGTTCCTCTCTGGTTAAAAAAGCTTTATTTGTTAAGTCAGTTGGATTACCACCCAATATTACAGGTTTGATTTCAAATATTTCTTTGCCTGCATATTTTATTGAATTGTTTTTTCTTGTCTGGATATTCATAATCTACTCTACGTCATAAAGAAATTCCAAGAATTCCCAAAACGTTTTCCCAATTGTTTCTATTAATTCCATATCCATACCTACAAATGGAACAGATACTATTGTGTATGGTTTCTGCCTTGTATCAAATGCAAAGGCCTCTCCGCCCCCATTTGAACCAAACAAAAATAATTTATCTGCATAATTCCGTACTTGATATGCGTCATTTAACTTCATCAGTTCATTTAGCTTCCAAAATATCACATAAGAATTTTGCCCGATAAATCCTTCGCCGCCATCCGATACTTTTAGAAAATCTACGTACTCTTGTGGAAGAGTAATATTGTTACTGGCCTGAAATACTACAATATCGTTAGCTATTACAGGGGGATTGCAGTTAAAATCTTTCAGGATTTTATTAAGTTCAAAATTATTCATAATATTTTGCTGCCAGCAGTATGTCACCTATTGTATTCCAATCTGGCTGCTTAGGTAACTCTTTACCCAAATTCAAAGAAAGGCCATCTGAATCAGCAAGCCAGGCTGACATTGATTCTAAATATCTCTCTAATGTAGCATTCTCCCAGTCGTTTTCATTGTTTTTCAAGTCGTCAAGTAATAATTTAATAAAGCTTGCCAAATCGTTCTTGTTTTTAATGTTTTGAACAGCTTCGTTTAAATTAATCATTTTGCACCTCTCACTTTAACTGAAGTTCCATTATTTACCGTTGTCATTTTTTTAGGGACCTCTCTGGCAATTTCTTCAGGTGTTGCCATTCTATAAGGAATATCCTTACCTGCTCGTCTAAATGCCTCAAGCCGCCGATTGTCTAATGTGTACAATTGACCATCTTTTTCATATAAACGAATAGCAGGCACGTCCTGTGGATTTACTGTCCCACTTTTTAGGCCATTAGCCATATCATCAATCGTGCCCCCTTTTTTAAAGGTATTACTAATACTATCTTGGCTAAAACGAACATTCTGGGGATCGATAGTTTTTACCGCATCATCAACCACGGTTCCCAGTTTGGCACATTTATTCAAAGCACAGTTGAATATTTTTACCGTGCCATAAGAGATAAGGTATATCCCGCCTTCAAAGGCAGCCGACTTTGCCGCGCCGGATAAGTCTTTTTCATAGCAGGTCTTATACGCTGCGTCAAAGAATGGAACTGTATTACATGCAAACTCCGCAGTGGTAACCAATCCATCGAGTCGCTCCAATTGATTGGAAGTATCAACCTTGCCTTCGAGCATCCGTTTGACGGCATCGTATTTACCCTGGCTCATTTTGTCGTAGGAAATCAAATGATTGAACCAGAGAATCTTTGGTTCCCAGGATTCGCCGATAGGACCGCCATAAGGATTATAGGTAATGACCGGCACGAATTCTTCGATAGGAAGTCCCAGATAGATTCCGCATCCGGTGTCCACCGCAACGAGATCGTTGCTGCTGACCCTGTAAGCCAGGCCCCACGGATCAATAAACATGACAGGATTATTGCCTGCATATTCATACAGGTTCATCGAATCAATGTAGCCAAGAGGATCAAACTGGATAAATCGTCCGCTGGCCGGATCATACGCCCTGAATCTCAGATGATAGAGCGACGTCTCCGTATCATACCGATACCCGGCAAACAAGAATGGATTCCCTGCCGCAGAGCCGACCGAATCATCCGTCGGTTTGCCATAGACATCGTAGTTATAGAACTCCCGGTCTTCCTCACGGTTAAATTTGCCGCCAATTAAACCTCGGACGCTACCTAACGCATCATGCAGGTAATAGTAATGGGATTCCTTGTTGGAAGGTATATCCCAAATCGAGGCAAAGTAGGCAAAATCCTCAAAGTCAATGAGGTCGTCGTTATTGTGGTCAAATTCCGCCACATAGCGTGTCTCATTCGGATCGGTGTTATCTGCCAGCCACGCATCACAAAAACCCAGGAACGCTTCTAAATCATCCTGACTGCCTTCATATTCCGGCAAGAACATGGCCAGAATTTCATCTATCCCGTTGCCATAAACGAATTCCCGGACTAATCGCGGGGTCGTTCCCTCGTATTCAGCAACGACCTGATGATTCGTATCATAATAGAAGTAGGTTGTTTTGCTTCCGGCGGTCTTTTTTATTCTCCTGCCGAGGGCATCGTACCCGTATTCAGCAAGGGTGGTCGTTCCATCCTGAACGTCGATCAGCCGGTTATGGGCATCATAATGATAGGTGTACCCATAACCATCTATCGAAAGGTTCCCATTCTCGTCATGGGAGTAGGTATAAGACGACGTGGCCCCCGCAAGTCCTTCATTCATCCCGGAATACTGATTAAGACTGTTGTGAGAATACGTCTTGGTATTGGTCAGTATCCCATAATCTTCCCGTACCTGATACCGGTTCCCAAGATGGTCATAGTCGAATTCATCGGTTCGGGAATACTGAGAGGTCGGGGTTGCCATCAGCATCATCGTACCGGATTCTTCGGTATCCAGAGTTGAGGACAGCGAAAATGTACTGACTGCCGCAAGGGAACTGGACGATGCAGCAGTTTCAGCGACCAGCGGTAACGATTCACGGCTGATCAGGTTGCCGTCTGCATCGTAGGTCGAGCATATCTGGGAGGTTAATGTCCCCTCTGCATCATAAGCACTAAACACCACCACTTTGCCGCCGGAATCTGGATAGAGGGTAAACAGGGTGATCCTGTCGGAAGCATCATAGACAATCTGAGCAATGATAACGCCGTCGTCATTGCGGAGGGTTTCAGCTTTAATTGACTGATTGGCCGTCCCGAACTCCGACAGGGTTAATAATTTAGCCTCAGAGGACACAGAGGTCTTTGAGGGCAAAGAGCGGATTGCCGCCTGAGCGGGAATAGCAGAATAATAATCGGTGTCATCTGTGAAATCTGTGGTTCCATTATCCAGCCACTGCGAAGCAACCAGAACCAGATCATCAATCGAAAATCGTCCATCCTCAATACTTCGGGCAAAGCCGGAGGTGGCTGCATAATCCACCTGCTCCAGCCTGCGGAGAGAATCATAATAATACCGATCCCAGACCGGTGTGGTCAGGTGGTTGTATTTCTCCTGCCGACGGTTGCCGACGGAGTCATAGGTATAGATAAAATCAAGAATCGAGGCATTCAGAGAATCCACGGCCTTGATTTCTTCGGTCCGTCCCAATTCATCCAGCCATCGCTGTTCGGTAATGATCGGTTCAGGATAATCAATCACCTTGGGCGAATTACCGTAATAGGTATAGTTGACAATGGTGTCATTGCCCCGGTCAATAGCCTTCATCCTGCCCAGACCATCATGGGTATAGGATAGCGTGGTATCACCATGTGTCTGATTGACCGGATTGCCGCTGCCGTCATATTCCCAAGTGGTGGTAACTGAATTCAAGCTATAGTATGTTGCGGTTTCGGATTCCCGGAGACCAAACCCATTGTAGGTGAATTCAGAATAAGCAGTGGTGTCGCCATCTTCCTGCTTTTCGGCGGATAGCAGGTTGCCAGCGCCGTCATAGCGGAATAGTTCTTTAAAGGTTGGGTCTCCGCCGATATTGGCATTTTCATCATCGCTGACTAAGGTCAGATTGCCGAGTTGGTCATACCAGGAATAATGAAAGGTTCCATCCCGCTTGGTTTCCTTATGAACCTGATTGAGCAGGGTATATTCATAGCCGACGAGTTGATTATCCGGATAGGTAATCTGAATAACATTGCCGACCTTATCATACAGGTATTCGGTTGTCTGGATGGCAATATGGGAGGTGGTGTCATTGGGGTCGTAGGCGTTGACCTGATACAACTGATTGAGGCGATTATAGACATATTCGGTAGTCTTATTCAAGGTGGTGCTGCCGTAATCCTCAATGACCTGTCTTGCGTTGCCGAATCCATCATAGAGACTTTGGGTAATGACCCCGTCCGGGGCAATTTCCCGGTAGATTCTGTCCAGACCATCATAGAGATAGGTCGTGGTGATGTCGGTGCTTTCCTTGACCCCATCTCCATCTACATCCAGAATCTTCTTGAAAATCCGCCCAAAATCATCATACTCAAAGAATGTTGTGACGACAAAGAAGGTGTTTTGCGGGTCTTCCTCATCCCGCTGGATCAATTCGGTTCTTTCCACCTGGGCGGGATTGGTGGATGAATAGACAATAATCTCTTCATTGCCGGATGGATCAACAGTACGAATCTTCCTGCCGATGGAATCGTAGTAATAGGTCGTAACCGCTTCCGAAGGGGTATCCCCATAGTACATTGTCTGCTGATAGAGCAAGCCCGTCTGAGAATCATAGGTATAATCAGTAATCAGATCATATCCTTCCAGCGGGTCTTCAGTGCTGTCTGGATGCCGCATGACGACCGTTCTTTGGACATTGCCCAGATTGTCATATCCTGTGCGTATCTGTTTAATGGCGAAATCATCCGCGGTATTATCTGGCGTTTCATTGCAGTCATAGACGGTCTGTTTTACGACCTGATTGAGGCTGTTATAAAGGTTGACAACATAATGTCCTTCCGGATTTGTGGTCTTTTCTGTCCTGCCTGCCGCATCAAACGTATTGCGGGTGATATAGGCGTTGGGATCACTGGGGTCATTGGGGTCAATGATCGTTTCCGGTAAACCTGCCGGAGTATAGTAGGTGGTATGGACAACCCCGTCCGGTTCGATCATTTTGGATTTTCGGCCCAACACATCATATTGATATTCGATAACAATATCATTGGGATCAGGGTCAAAGTTGGTTCGGTCAATGTCCTTTTTAACCGAATACCGGACATTGCCCACGACATCATAGATCGTATGGCTGATCAGGTCGTTGGTATTGTCAATGACATTGGGTTCTGCACAGACCCGTTGCCAGAGCAGCCTGCCCTGATAGTCATACCCTTTGCGGGTATCGCTCAGAATAGTTTCGTCCTCATCCACGGCGATCTGGCGTTCCACATCGCCTGCTGCATTATAAAAACTCTCGGTATAGGGACCATCCAGGCTATCCCGATAGACCCGCTTAACCCGGTCCAGATTATCATAGGCATAAAGGGTTTTTGTGCCATCGGACAAGGTTTGCTCGGTCAGGCTGCCGTTAGCATCGTAGTCATAAGAAGTCGTCAGGACGTTAATATCCTGCCCCTGATCAGTATAGCCGGTAATCTCGTGGGTGGTCAAACCCCGTCCATCCCGAAGGGTCTTAGTCCATTTCCCGGAAGGAGTCAGAACCTTGTCAAGTTCTCCCTGAAGGTTATAAAAATACTCCGTCGTTAGATTCAGGCCATTGTAATCTTCAATGGTCTTTTTCTTTCGGCCTGTGGTATCGTATTCATGTTTGGTGATAATCCACCCATTGGGAGTATTATAGGTAAATGTCCCAACATGCTTTGCCTTGTAGAGATACTCGATTTTGCCGTCGGAGGTATAGGTATATTTAGTCTGGGACAGCAGGGTAAGCTGGCTGTCGGACAGATTGGGATCACAATTTTCGGCAATCACAAAATCCGACAGCAATTCCCCGCCGGTTCCATAGGATTTGCCGGTTTTGATCCCATCCGGATTGGTCTGACGGATAACCTGTCCGAAATCATTATATTTGGACGTGGTGGTTGCGGAGTTCTGGGAATTCCCCTGACAGGTCGATGTCAAAAAGCCGGTGGTTGGATGATACGTATAGGTGTTGGCAACCGATTGACCGTCCGAGGCCTTTTTGGTCTCGGTAATGATGCGCCTGCTGCCATCATAGTAGTAATGGTTTACCTGGCGGTCTGTGCCTGAATTGGGGTCGGTTCGGGTCTCCAATAAATAAGGAAAGCTGGTCTGATAGGTATAATTGGTAATTCCACCCTGCGGATTGATGTGTTTTTTGATCTTATACTCATATTCCTCATATCGATTCAGGATGAAAAAGGCTTGATACTCATACTGTTCCAGAAAACTGTTGACATTGTTTTCTGTATCATGCCGATATGAAGAGGTTAACTGAGAATGGGGGGCATAGACCTTGACATCCTGCCGCTTACCGTTGGGATAGGTGATGGTCTCGATAATCCGGTTTGGGTCGGAATCGTAAGAATAGGATGTGGTATAGGTCTCTCCGGAAGGGGTATTGGGGTCGGTGTTGAGTTGGTCATACTCCGTTTTGGAGAGGATATTGGTATAAGAATCATCCTCATAGACGTATTTAACTAAGCGATATTGATTAGGTTTAAGATAAGTCTTTTCCGCAATCCAGTAGGTCGTGGATTGTGCCGTTTCGGTCTTGCAGATGTCCCTGCGGAGGCTGACCTGCATGGAACTGGTATTGGGGTCATAGACCTTCTGTTCGACCAGGATGGGTTTGGTCTGGTTTTCAATGTAGATTTCAGCGGACAATTGGATGTTGTCGATCTCGACATGATTGCCCGTAATTTCAATCTTAAACAGGTCGGTATCATCCGGCCCCAGATAAGAAGCCCCATCCCACGTCCCTTCAAGGGTATGCCATGCTGTATCGGTCTCTGTAAAGGCAGGAAGAGAGATCAGCGGAGCAGAATTTGCAGAATTGTTGGAATAGAGTGTAATCTGCGCAGTCCCGGTCTGGGAGTCACCCGGTGTAGCACGAACCGTTACTTTAAAGGAGTAGGTCATCCGGATATCAATCGCATCTGACAGAATGGTTGTCAGGGTATCTCCGTTGGGCCTTAGAATCTGACTGCCGTGAGGAGCCTGGCTGATGTCGCAGATTTCCGGCACATCATTGGAGTTGGTATTGGTGATGGTCCAGGACGGAATCTCCGTCTGGTCGGCACAACCGGAGACATCCGGCAACTCAAAACTCCAGTTATAGACAGGTATCCATCCCGCATCAACCCATTCCCCATAGACAATCGGATCATAGGTGTTTTCAAGAATGACCTGGTTGCTGGCATTGTACCGCTTGGTAATCAGATCATCATAATCCGGGTGATATTCCACATGCTCAAACTCCGACAGCCCGCATCCGGAAGAGCAGGTTCCACTCTGGTACTGGATGGCTCGTTGCTGGTCGTCGAATTTAACCGACCATTGGCGGGTCTTGGATGCGTCTGAATTGTCGTGATACGCTACGGTTGCATCTTTGTTCTCATTACTCCAGTCATACTGATAATACCGGCTTGTCGTCGCCATATTATTGGGATCACTGGGGCTGCTGCCGGTATGGATATAACGGAGTTTGGCGGGACTGTTGTATTCATAGACACAGTGCCACTTATCCTGATTGGTGCTGCCGGTAAAGCTGCCTGTGGGAGAATAAACGACCTTGGTGATATAGTATTTCTGGCTGCCGCTGTTATCGGCGGGCGAATTGCAGATAAAGAAAAGGGTTCCATTGGACCCCATATTGTAACTGATATACGTCTCACCCTGGGTAGTGCCAATGGTATAACCCCAGCCTTCGGCGGCTATATAGGGGGGACATCCCGATACGGCCTCCTGAAAGGCAGGATATTTGATTCGGTAGGTCGTTGCGGTTTCAGGGATTTGGCAATGCCATTGCTCATCACAGAGAACTCCATTGGGAGTACCCGAAACATCCTCTCCTCCAAGCCATTCCTGATCCTGCTGGCAACTGTAATTCCGGGCCAGCGGCAGCATCCACGAGCTATCTCCGCCCACGCAATAGGTTTCCTGGACTTTTTCGATATAGCCGTTAGCCGTGCCGCTGCGGACATCGGGGATAAAATTCTGTGGGTCAAACGAAGTCCGGGGGTTATTCCTGACGGAGATCGTGCCGGAGGTATTGGAGATAAAACTGTAAGTTTCACTATTGTAGTCCCGCTTCTGGTAGATTCGGACATCGATAGTAAACGAACTGCCGCTGTACTGAGGAAGGCACTGATTGGTTGCGGCCCTGACGATGATTCTGGAAGCGGCTGGATTGGACAATCTGAGGGTGTATTTACACCCAATCTGAAGAGCAGAGACAGAGGACCATGAATCATTGTTATAATTATAGTCATCTCCCTGGAATGCAATTCCATCCGGGAAGATATGCTCAAAGGCCTTCTGACTGCCGCGAACACTGATGACCGCATAGGTTCCGGCGTTGGTTGTATCGCCATTGCAGGGGTTGGTATTATCGTTACTATCGCATTCGGTACGATGTTTATCTGCTACCGACAGAATGTAGCCCGTTGCGCCTTCACCCGCCTGACCGCAGGGGCCTGCGGTTATGACAATGGAAGAATCCGGGGAATTCGTACCCGCCCAATAGAAATAAGCCCTGCTTTTACCCCACGGACGGCAGGCACTCGATGTAATCGAACAGTCCGGGCAGTCGGCAGCGACGCCTTGAAGAGTTAAAGCAATCAGGGACACAAAAAGACAAAGTCTTGTCCACCCATTCATAAAAGACCTCCAATGGTTTACCTTCTCATCTTGACTATAAGAAAATATTATATTGGTTTTACGGACACTACGTCAAGGGTAATTCCGTCTTTACTGCAATCTAAAGCTGGACTGGCCTAAACGCCAATAGGCGGCAGAAGATACAAGTATTGATGTGCGGGGGAACTCAAGAAGTGTTAATGGAGCGCCGACCGCAACGCTCGTACAAGGTTCGCCAGAACCGCTGAGGAACGCTACAAGACAGCGCCCCGGTTGGGGGCACTGACTTCTACGTTTCCTCGATACATAAACTGGCGATTTAGTACGAAACGCTTAAGTCCAGTGGACTTTCGATATTTAATTTTATGTACCAAAATACCGCTCTCAATCAGGTTGTCAACCAAAAAAAATACAGAGTCGTAATTCGGGACGTTTGGGAAATGCGGCGAAAGAAATGGAGTGCCGCAATCCACGCGCCACTCAAGCCCCGCCAAGGGCAGACAAAGCACGCTTCGCGGCACTCGTCTTGCCAACGGCAAGCGAGTACCACTGCGTCCTTTGTCTAAATATTTGGCGGTATTTGAGTGGAACGTCAGCCAGTTATCGCTATTAAATTGTCTAAATCAGATTATCAGCATACTAAGTCTGGCTTCGCTTTTCAATAAAAAATCATCACTACTCTAACCACATACACTCTTTAACAAGACACAGCATGTCTCTTTTCTAAATTCATATACGCGACTGACGGGCTAAGTAGGGATGTTATCGAAGAACGGGGTGGGGGTGTGGTTCAGCTTTTCCGGCCAGCAGGAGTCTCTTATTTTTTAGAAGGGCAGGACTGCTGGGAAAGTTTGTTTTGAAAGAAAAACATCTCATCGTCAGGCTGGTTCTCTATTGCTATTGGGATAGATTGCCCTATGTACACCTGAATCAACAGGCCCTATCGTCCCTGTTATCCCTGCACGAATGTATCCCGATGCAACCAGTTGAAACAACGTGTGTATCAATGACATCATCAGGGACGGTCGGCCATACTAATATCGTCTCTCATTCGTCCCTTCCAGTTATCGGATTGGTCTTTGCGCTCAATCGGTTTGAGCGCAAAGGAACACAAAATGAGAACAAAATCATAGGCAGAATAATCATAAGTCCTGCTGTTGTTTTTACTTAGTCCAAAGTCCTGTGTTTTGCGCTCAATGAAAACGCAGAACACGAAAAATAAAAAAATGATATAGCTGTAATGCAGAACAAAAGACACATTGAATACGATACTTTTCACAAACCAGATCAGGGATAAGTCGGTAATCAGGATTCTTTCTGCTGGCTTTGGAATTGAGGGTAAACATCGTTTTCCGGCTGGTGGCAAGACGATGCCCGCCTGTCGAACGCCGCTTAGAATTGATTCTGGTGCGTGTTTCAAAATGAGATTTCATGGAATAGGGACAGTTAAGGGAAAAACAGGGTCTTTGGCAGGGACGCAAATGATTCTATACGTCCCTGTTTTGGTCATCAATTCTACATAAGTTTCGTCCCTTTGCATCGCCTGACATCGGGCAGGGACGCAAAGGGACGGTAGGGACGGATTTCCAAGGGGTAGATTACGGTACTACTCTTTTGCTGTTCTAATCAAGAGCATGATATTGTTTTTAATATCTATTGGCAGAGTTGCCCAGCAATCAATGACCTCCTGTAAACTGGAACAGAAACTACCCTGATTGGGGGTGTTTTCTGTTCCTTTTTGTAAGCTGGTTTGTAAGCTTGCTTCTGACTGCTCTATAACCTCTTTATTATCCAATGGTTTACAACTATCATCTGACGGTCTTGAAAACCGTTGTACCGAAAGGTACCGGGGGTTCGAATCCCTCCTCCTCCGATTCGTAAAGCCTTTGTCCTATGCAGGATAAGGGCTTTTTATATGTCCCTATTCAAAACCCCAAAAAACAGCTTAATCGCTATAGTATATCCTCAACTTTGTCACTCGACTGATTTGTCCAGGTCCAGCCATGGTTTGAGGCGGCTGTTCAATTCCTCGGCCGGCATTTGATTGACGTGGCCGTCTCAGAGGAAAATGTTGGCCTTGTCCTGAGGGGGAAACGCCGCAGCACTGCAGGCGTTAAACCCTACCCAGTTTTCGCCATACTCCAGATATTTACCGCTTAGCCAGTAGCATATCCACCTGTCCATCGCATTGGCCATGCACAGAACAGGATTCTGCGGTGAACGTTTGGGGGATTGAAACGGTCAACAATAGCGTCAGACACAGTCCAAACAGAGCGTCAAGGCTGCCGGAAGGCCTTCCAAATCGGGCAAACAGGCAACCTCTTTTCCCTGATGCGCATAAAAAAAGCGGAGCTTTGCAGCCCCGCTTTCCGGTGTTTGAGACGTCGGACTTATTTGTTCTTAAGCGTATCGATCAGGACATCGATTTTGGCATTCAGCTCAGGCACTGCAGGGCCTTCAAGAATGTCCCTGGGAGACCCCTTGCCATCGGTCTTTTTATCAATATCATACAGGGCATATAGCGCCCACTTGTTGTAGCCGCCCTTGATCAGACAACGCGTGCAGACCAGCATTTGCCGAACAAGAAGGGCTTGGGCCTGAGCAGCCCTCAGAGTATGGCCAACGCCCTTGATGGTCTTGTCCTTGAGACCCTGATCATAGAATTTCAGGATAGAGTCCATCTGCTCCAGAGGCGTCTGAACAGGATTTACCGCGCTGCCTTTCAGCTCCACATCAACTGCGGGATGCTCCACGTCATCACTGACAATTGTCAAGGTACTCACCGCATTTCCTTCAACAGTGGGGGTGTACACAATTTCCAGATCAACCCAGGCCCCCACTTCGATGACCATGGGCAGCACAGGCGCTGCGACCAAGGCAAAGTCAGCATTCCCGGCGGCAAACTCGATTGACTGCACAATCAGGTCCGCATCCCCGGTATTGGCCACTCGGAGTACGCCAACAGCAGATTGCCCCAGATCCAGTTGGCCAAAATCCATCGCCGCAGGATCGACAGCTATGACAGGCTTAATACCCGAACCGGTCAGCATGACCTGTGCAGTATCCACATTGTCCCCGCGAATCATCAGGACGGCCAGGGCCGCGCCGGTGGCAGCAGGCGTAAATACGACGTCAACAGGGATGCTGGCACCAGGTTCGATCGTCGCAGGCAGCTGGGGCACAGAAGCACAGGCAAATTCAGCACTGCTGCCCTCGGCGAAGCCAATGGACTGGATAATCAGATTTGCAGTCCCCGTATTCGTAACAGAGACCGTCTGAGATACCGAGTCGTTAATCTTGACAGAACCGAAATGGATTGCTTCGGGTGAAACGGCCAATTCGGGTGCACTCAATATCCACCCCAGCTTAAGGGTCAGCTTAAAAGAGCCTTCTGCAAAACAATCGACCTTATAAGCAAAGGGAGTTCCGTCGGCATAAAAACCCGACAAGACCTGGTTTTGAATAAACAATTCAGGCGTTCGCTCGGGCACAGGCACGCCGGCTACGGCAAAACCATATCCGTAAACCGTCACCGTTGCTTCAGGCAAACCGTTATAATTGCTCGTGATGACCAGAGCGTCATCAATCTTGCCGCCATAGATATTCAGGACCGACCCGGAGGTAGAGAACACATCCCCCACATACAACGCCGTCTTGATATGAGCATTCTTGTACAGATTGACCGTGGCATCTTCAATCCACAAATAGCCATTGACCACACGGTCGATATCAACGACCACCCCGCCATAGTAGTACTCTCCATACGCGGTGATGTCCGCCTGGACGGCCGTACTTGTCAACAGGACAGCCGCAGCCGCGACGATCAGATTCACTTGCCTGGTTTTCATAAATCCCCCGAAATTCAAGTTTCTTCCATACGTGACACGGTTCACGTGACACTTCTTCTCTATATAAAAAATATATACTTAAAACACCCCAAAGGCAAATGACCAAAACAAGATTAATAATTACACTATTATCAGACCGTCTTGTAAAGAATTTGTTAAGACGCCTCCAAAGGCCTTTTTTACGTTCAACAACGCATCAAATGGTTTGAAAAATCCCCGGCGAATTTCAAAAGATTCATTATATTTTTATAAAGGGACAAGCTGATTTGGACCGAAACGTCTGATAAGATGAAACGCAATGCCTTCACATTGATTGAGCTGATGATTGTGGTGTCGATTCTGGGCATCCTGGCTGCCATTGCGCTGCCCATGTTTCAGAACCAGTCGCAACTGGCCAAAGAATCGGCAGCCAAGAACATGCTTCGCAGTCTCCGCAGTCAGACTGAACTGTATAAACTGGACCACAACGGCCTGACACCAGGCTATTACTATAATCCCGTGGGTGCCCTGAGCAATGCCTCCGCCGACAAAGTCATGGAACAGCTTATCTGCACCACAGACGTCAAGGGGGTCTCCTCCACCAACACCACCAAAACCGCAACCTTCTGCTGCGGGCCTTATTTTATGAAAATGCCGGTCAATCCCTTTAATGACAAACGCAACATCAAATTAGTCACCAACTTTGCCGCTGAAGCCGATCGCTCCACCGGCTGGCTGTTCAAACGCGAGACCTGCGAATTCAGACTCAACTGGACCGGTACCGACAGCCAGGGAATCAATTACCTCGACTACTAAGACTCTGTCCGTCCTGAGCTGACAGGGGGAATGTTTTCGAAAGGCGGGCGTTCCTGCTTCCGGTGTCTATCGTGTTGCTGCGTAATGCCCTATTTGACAAGAATTCGCAGGATGGAACCGCTGGAGGGGCTTAAACCAATAATCAGATGAATTGCAGTGATTGACACGGACAGAACAGATTATGCTATCTGTGCAACATAGATATTGCTGATACAGCCATGACTGTCTATTTGTGTGATCAACGTAAAGCCGTTTTTTTGATACAGTCGATTCGCTGTTTGATTGGCCTGGGCCACAAGCACTTTAACCTGTGAAATCCCACGACGGCGGCACTCTTCAAAACCAGAATGGATTAATTGCCCGGCCAGTCCTTTGCCGCGACAGCGATGAGAGACCGCTATGGATAAGAGTTCAGCCTGGGGCAGATTCAGTTTTTGAGTTTTTCCAGGATAAACAATGTTTTGAATGATTTTTTTGATCGTTTCAACCGAAAACAGCCGTGGCAGAAGCCGGCCTATCAGTTTTATACCATGCCCCCACAAGACCGTTTTATATAATCGCCTGAGGTTTGTGGTAAAGGCCACAAAGCCCACGACAGTCTGGTTCTCACATACGACAAATCCAAAACCTTCAGGGCTTTGACTAATCGATCGGTAGAGGTCCGTCAAAAACGCAACCCCCAGTGAACTGAGAAATCCAGTTGGAATCCCTTCCTGATGCAGCCGAGCAACAGACTCTGCATGTTCAGGTTTCATCTGGATCACTTGCAGGTTATTCATCATTGATCCTATTCTTTTCGTCCCGAAATGGGGGCAAAGACAATCTCATTGCCCCTGGAAAGGAGCTATCAAAACTCAACAGCATTTACGAATCAAAACCAATGATGAAAACAACATTGGTGGTGGCGGAACCGCCGAGGTTGAGGGTGGCAACGCGTCTGGCGCTGGGAACCTGGTAGTCCCCTGCTGCGCCTGTGGTCTGCTTGTAGGCATCGAGCAACTGACGGACACCGGTGGCCCCGACGGGATGGCCGCAGCCGATAAGACCGCCGGAAGGGTTGATAGGCAGCCTGCCTTCGAGAGCAATAACCCCCTCCTCCACAGCCTGCCAGGATTTGCCGGGTTCGGTCAGGCCGAAATGGTCAATGGCCATATATTCGGAGGTGGTAAAGCAGTCGTGGGTTTCAATGGCGGATAACTGCCAGCAGGAGTCGAGGCCTGCTCGCTGCATGGCGTCAGTGATGGCTTTGCGGGTCCAGGGCAGGATATACGGGTTGTGTCTGGAATCCTCGATCTTGACAGCAAATTCAATGGGGGCTGTAGTATGGCCCCAGCCGAGCACCCGCGGCAGAGTATCGAGGCTGATACCGCAACGATGGGCATAATCAGCAGCGAATTTTTCAGAGGCCATATAGACAATAGCGGCCCCATCCGTAACCTGGGAACAATCGGTCACTTTGATTCGACCGCTGATGGCGGGGTTGTACTGGCCGGTGCCGCAAGCATGATCGTAACTCATATACCAGTCACGGGTCTGGGCATTGGGATTCCGACGAGCGTTGGCATAGTTGATTTCGGCAATGCGGGCCAGATGTTCGGCTTTGAGACCATAGCGTTTATCATATTCATCGCCGAGTTTGCCGAACAGCTTGGGGAAGGGAAACTCGACGCCTTTGGATTCCCGTTCATACCAGGCCGCAGTGCCGAGAAAATCGCCGCCTTTGGCGGAATCAACGGTCTTCATCTGCTCGACCCCAATAACGGCGATACAGTCATACAGACCGGCCTGAATATGGGCCATGGCTGATAATGCAGCCACCCCACTGGAAGCACAGGCTGCTTCGTAGCGACAGGTCGGCAGGCCTTTGAAGACCGGGTCCAGCTCGACAAAAAACGCTCCGAGATGACCCTGCATGCAGTACAGCTCCGCGGCGAAATTACCAACAAAGGCAGCGCTGATGTCTGCAGGCCTGATTTGAGTACACTCAAGGCTGGCTTCGTAGGTTTCGCGGATCATGGCGGAGATATGCTTTTTTTCACGTGCCCAGTTACGAGCGAAATCGGTTTGAAAACCACCCAGCAGGAAAACGTTCGGATTCATGATCTGCTTCTCCCTTAGCCCGCGATAAAATACTTGCCGGCATTGAAGTAATATTTTTTCCAGGTTGTATCCGTCCGCAGGGCCGGTGGGACGGCCAGGTCAGCAGACTGGACCAGCTCAACGGCCTTTTGCGTACCGCCCATCATATTGACCAGCAGGCTGGGGCAGGCCCAGTGGAAACCCGAAGACATCACCTTGTCGATGCCTTCAATCCCGTATTTTTCATCTGTGACCTGACCAATCAGACTGTAGGCGTAGGCGATATAGGTAGCCAGGATTTCCTGGACGACGCGGGCTTCGGTGCCAGAGGCCTGGAGGATTCCTTCAAAGGCCTGACGATAAAGGCCAATATGTATCTGGTTTTTGGCTTTTTCGACAAATTGGATGCGGGGGCCGTAGCCGGGGATATAATCCTCAGAGGCGGGGTCATAGTAAAGATACTGACCGCTGTCGAGTTTTTTGAAAAATCCGCCGCTGGTACGAGTTTTATTGCCCAGGCGTCCGGCAGCAATCATGGTATCGATATAGGCGGGAATGACCAGCTTGTTATGCATCGCATCCTGGGTATAGGTTTGCAGGCTGAGCAAAATCGCCTTGTGGATATCCAAACCCACCAGGTCAATGGTGGCCAGCGGAGGCAAAAGGCGACCGGTGTAGGGGCCGATCAGATAATCCATCATTTCCACACCGAACTGTTGAACCAGATCGGTAATTCGGGCAAACAGCAGGAAGGCAAGCCGGTTGCCGGCGAAAGCTGCGGTGGGTTTGACGGGAATGACCACCCGGCGGAGCCTTCGGCCCAGAAATTCTATCATAAAATCCACCAGAGCCGGGTCGGTCCGGGACTGGCCGGTCACTTCACAGGCCAGCATCTTTCCGGGGGGGTTGTAAAAGTGGGTTGAAAGGAAGTGGGCCCGGAAACTGTCGGAACGCCCCTGCGGAAGCTCTTCCAGCGGCAGGCTGGAGGTCACTGAACTGACAATGGTATCTTTGCGGCGGATGGCATCAACTTTTTCATACATAGCTTTTTTGACAGCCATATTCTCGGCCACGCATTCGAGAATCCAATCGGCCTCAGAACAGGCTTTTTCGAACAGGGTATTGTAGTCGCCGCAGGTGATACGGGCAGCGATCGCCTCGGAACGGGCCTGCTTGATCGCCCTGGCCAGACCTTTTTGCGAGCCTTCCTGGGTGCGGCTAAGGTAATAGACGTTCAGACCGTTCTGCGCCAGGATGCCGCCGGTTAAGCTGCCCACCGTGCCGCTTGCACCAAGAACGGCAACCGTTTGTATTTGTCTATGCATAAAAAGCCTCTATTGAATTATTCATTGCCACAAGGTTCACAGAAAACCAGAGATACAATCAAACACGATTAACAGAATGTGGTTTGCTCCATGGATTCGCTTCCTGATTTTACTATTCTCCAGAAGTGTCATGGTCAAGAGAATAGATGATCGCCGTCGTCGGCATCACCATTCATCTTATTGGACTTCGAAGCGATGATGGGTCGGAGTAAATTCGTTCCGCAGCAGGCCAATCCGATATAAATCAATGCGCTGGCCGGAGATGTTTTTTTCCTGACGCAGAGTGCCTTCGATCTTGAAACCCAGTTTTTCGACCACACGAAAGATGGCAGGATTATTGGTTCGAATATCGGCGCGGATTTTGACCAGCCCAAGGGTCTCGAAGGCCCATTGGATCAGAACCGAATGAATCTCTGTGCCAAGCTTTTTGCCCCAGTATTCTTTGTTGCCGATGACACAATAACATTCGGCGACAGCATGGTCTTTCTCGATCCCGACCAGGCCGGTGACACCGATGGTAATCCCTTCTGGAGTATCAATCGCAAATTCCACCCGCGTACTGTCCGATTGCAGCCGTTCAAACCAGCGACGGGTTTTATCGATTTCAAATTGCTCAGTGACCACCAGGGTCTGGCGGACCTGGGGGTCGTTGAACCAGGCGACGCGATTTTCGAGATCACGCAATTCAAGAGGACGCAACACAATATTGTCAGAGAGTATGCGGGGCATAATGAATTCGAAATTTAGAATGTGGTGCTACTGTCATTTTTGAAAATAGTAATTTTTAAACATGTCGTCGAGGGTTTGGCGAGCACGAATAATTTTGAAGTGTTCACCATGCGGAGCGACAATGGCCGGAGCGGGATTGATGAACGGCGGGCTCATAACCACGGTATAGGCACCGGCCTGACCGATTTGGATATAATCTCCGGCCTGCGGCAATGGGCCGGACACCTCGGTCAGGAGATAATCCTTTTCCATACAGGTCGACCCCACCACACTAAACACGGCAGAGCGGCGGGCTGACTCACTGGCCGGGATCAGAGTCCAGGGCTGATTACGGCTGTGCTGGGTGGGTTTGGTATGAAAGACACTGGCATCAACGGTAACCAGCGTTCGATTGCGGATCGTTTTTATGCCGATGACTTTGGTCACCAGACTGATCACGTTGGCACTCATCGCCATACCCGGCTCCACCACAAGCGTGGGTTTGGTCGCAGCGGCCCAGTCGCTGGTCTGCAGGGCCTCGCCAACGACAGCAGCATATTGATCAAAGGTCGGCGTCTCTGAAAAACCCATTTCAGGCGGCACATCGCCAAACATCCCGCCGCCAATATTGATATACTGTACCGTCTGCGGGAAATGCCACTCGGCTATCTCACACAGGGTACGAGTGATCGTCTGATAGCAGGCAAGACTGCGGGAAGTTGTCGAGGTGTGCCCATGGAGGCTGACGACCTGACAGTTGGGTATGGCCTGAAGGCACTGCTTAAGATACATCATTTCAGGGCCTGCGGGAGAAAACCCGAAGCGGCTGACAGGCAATTGGTTTTGAATCTGTGAGCAGCCGCTGGCATCATTCAAGCCCATATTGATACGCAGACCTATTGGAATAAGACTGTCAGGATATGTTTTGGCATAATGCCGCAAATGCTCGATTTCAGCAGTTGAATCGAGATTGACAATCGAGTTATTCAGCAGCGCCAGCTCGATATCATCGGCGGATTTGACGGGGCCGTTGAAGATGATTTTGGCCGGGTCCTGGCCGACTTTGAGAGCCAATTCATATTCCAGCCGGCTGACCACCTCGGCCCAGCCGCCTTTGTCGCGGACCAGCCTGCACAGCCAGGGGATATAATTGGTCTTATAGGAATAGGCCAGAATCATCTGCGGCCAGCAGGCAGAGAACGCCGCAACAATTCGGTCGTAATTGGTACTGAAGACCGCATCATCGCACAGATAAAAAGGACTTTGTGCGACAGATTCAATTTGCTGGATTTGAGATAAGGTAATCAGCATTCAGCTCCCAGATTCCAGCAATTAGCAACTGAAATAGTTCCAAGCAACCAGCATCCAGCTCTGAGCATTCTGAAATTAATTATATTTCGATAAATCATTTCACTGCTTTTCTCAATGTTTTTGTAAAAGCAAAAAGCATTTTTCTGATTTCTACTACGTTTGAAAAGAGTTGTTCCGATACGTTTTTCGAAATATATTTTAAATCCGCGCTCAGAACCATCAAATATTCCAGTTCATTAGCTGACCCCAGAGCAATATCTATAAACCTTGCCAACTCTGCATCTGTTGTACGCCCATAACCTTCTGCAATATTTGCCGGTATTGACACAGAAGCACGCCGTAATTGAGAAATAAGACCAAATAATTCATGCTTTGGAAACTTTTCAGTTATTGCATAAATATGTAAAACCAATTCATGTGCCTTTTGCCACGCTACTATTTTTCTATAATCCCTCATTTAATCTCCTTCTGAAATGATACTCATTTACAATCATGAAATATGCCTTTATTCTGCTCAAGGCTGGAGGCTGGAAGCTTATTATTTGAAGTTCCCATAAATTCATCCACGGTGGCATGACCTTCTTTGGCAACATTAGAGCGGGAAATAACCTGCCAGAAAGTCCGGACAAGAATAAGAATATCCAGTTTCACAGACCAGTGATCGACATACCAGACATCCAGGTCGAATTTTTCCTCCCAGGTGATATTGTTGCGGCCGTTAACCTGGGCCCAGCCGGTAATGCCGGGCTTGACCTCGTGACGACGGGCCTGATGGGGGGTGTAACGGTCCAGATACTTGGTCATCAGCGGACGAGGCCCCACCAGCGACATATCACCTTTGAGCACATTGAATAATTCGGGCAATTCATCCAGGCTGGTACTGCGCAGCCATAGCCCAAAGGGTGTCAGACGCTTGTCATCGGGCAGAATATTGCCCTGTTCGTCATGAGTCCTGGTTGTCATGGTGCGAAATTTATACATGGTAAACAGTCGGGCATGGTGGCCGGGACGCTGCTGGCGAAAAATAACGGGACTGCCCAGACGCAGGCGAACCAACACGGCCACAATCAGCATCAGCGGACCAAGCAGAATAATGGCTGCCAGAGACACAAGAAAATCCATAAGGCGTTTCAGGAACTGAGCACTTCGAATTGAACATGTAGAATTATCGTTTGCCACAGAAATAGGGTATCAAAGGGTTCAGTATAAACTGTTTAGTCTTCAATCGAAAACGTTAAGTGGTTGCCAGACGGAATGAACATAAGTTTCAATTTGATCCTGAAAAACACCCTGTACTGGAACCATATAATCCGACATCAGGGATGTCATCGCCACCTGAAACTTCATGGTTGAAATGTTCATCGCTCCTAGCATAACATTTTCGCCTCTGCGAGAATGACAAGGGATAATCCCGCAGGGTATTATTTTTTGACCTGCCAGATTTGGATTTTCCCGCTGGCACGGATATCGGAAGTCGCCAGCAGAGAACCATCCTGTGACAGGGCTATAGCGCCGGTCAGTTTATGACCGGGACGGTACTTGAAAACGACATTGCCGGTCTGAATTTCCCAGACATAGACCCAATTGATAACGACCGCGGCGACATACCGGCCGTCGGCGCTAATGGTGATATTCTGCGAGGAGGTTTCATTGGTGACGGGGTTTCGCTGGCCTTCTTTGAGCACCTTATAGACCGACTGGATCTGGCCGTCGGCGGGATTGATCCGATACACACAGCCGTTGCGGTTGGTCAGATAGGCCATAGTCCCATCCGGCGTAAAGGCAACAGAGGTAAATTCCTGGGTATCCGGATATTGTTTTTCGAAAATTACTTTGCCTTGCGTCAGATCTATCAAAGCAAGAAACCCCTGCTTTGAGCTATGGCCGACAGCAAGAAGTCTCTGGTCATTGGACAAGGCATAATCCACAAATCGCTTTTCCATCGTCGGGACATCTAATGAAACCGGCAAACCGGGAGTTTTCTGAGCCGGGTCCAGTGTCATAAATTCATAGAGCGTGCGGCCGTCTTTGTCGGGATTGACACGAGCAAGCGCAAGCTGCTGGCCATTGGGGGATTGGCTGGGCCAGAGGGACTGGTCTTCCCAGCCAACGGGAAATTCAGAGGTTTTTGTGTTCTGTTTCACATCGATGGTAAAAAAATGTTTGCGGCCGGTTTTGGTCACACCCGCGGCTGTAGATTCATCGAGCAATACAAGGCGATCGGTGCCGGCAGAGCACTGCCAGAGAGGCTCAGCGGGATTGGCCCATGCCCAGGCGGCCATAGTACCATCAGCAAAGATCACAACCAGATTGGGGCCATGGGACAAAAGATTGCTGGAGCCGGCATTGTCTTTAACAACCAGACTGGCTTTGGCCGGAGAAAGACGATTGCTGATAATGGGTATCACAGACACCACCACCAGAAGCACTGCGAATAGCCAGAAAGGAAATGTGGATTTATGTCGGGACATTGTTGATCCTGTAAACTCAGTTTTTCATGTAGCCAGGGTTTGATCCATGGCCTGTTGGTAGAAGCTCAAGTGCAACTCTGTCAGTCTCTGGGACGAAAAATATCTGACCACTCTGTCTCTGGCCTGTCGGCCCATGGACTGAGCAAGCGACTTGTCATATAACAGCGTTTGAATCGCCTTGGTTAAATCGGATGGAGACTCAGGAGGAATCAGTATCCCCGTCTGATGATCTATCACAGCATCGATACATCCGGTCACCCGAGTGGCAATCACGGGGATTTCCATCGCACCCGCCTCAATAAGGGTGTAAGGAAATCCTTCTCTTCGTGTCGGCAAAACCAAAATATTCATAAGTAAATAATAGATTTCGATTTGGTCTGTAAAGCCTACTCGGACAATCCCAGGGTGACTTTGTATCACGGACAAGATGTTTTCAGAGAGACTGCCCCGATGCGGTTCAAGTTCACCCACGATTAACAGGCGGACATCGGGATCGTGCTGATATAGCTCCAAAAATGATTCGACCAGAACATGAACGCCCTTATCCGGCACCAACCGCCCCACAAAGCCTACCACTTTATGCTGGGACTGAATGCCCAGTTTTTCTTTTATCATGCGAGCCTGTTCCTGCTTGGCAGGATCAGGAGTAAATCGCCCGATATCGATGCCGCAGGCGGTTCCATCCCCCAAAATATGCATTTTATCCGGCCGGCCGATATGGTTGCATTTTAGCTTTTCATACACACTCCGACTGACCACCAGAACCTGATGTGCTAATCCGAAAGACAGTTTTTCGGACGCTATCAGCAGTTGTTTTTTCCAGCCTGACTCTGTTTCAAACGCCAAGCCATGGCATGTATAAAGTCGTACTTTTATCCCAGCCAACGCAGCGGCAATCATAGCCAATAAACCAGCCTTGGGGGTATGAGCATGTACAATATCATAACGGCGAGCCCGAAACAGCCTTCGCAAAGCCCATACTGTCTTGATATCCTGCCAGGGTGTAATTTGCCGCGGAATAGAAATTGCATGGGTTTTCACACTGTATCGGGCTTGAAATTCATCCAGTTTTTGACCTGCTGAGCTGCATATTTCAACTTCCCAGCCCTTTTTCATCAGGTCCTCAATCAAACACCGATAAAAGCTCCATAAGGTAACCGGAATGGAGGAGACAAAACAGATTTTAGTTTTTTTTACTTGCATTTCCATAGGTTGGGTCACGGCAGGACACTTCTGTAGACCTGTAATACCATCCTCCACCAGCTCCGGAGCACCGGAAACCGCAGTGGCTGTAACCAGTGCCGGTTTTCCGGCAGCCAGTAAGTCAGCACCTGAACAAACCAAAGAGGCAAAATATACCGCAATTGAATGTTGATTTGCTCAACCATTTTCGACTCGGGCATCAGCATTCATTTTGATGGGAATGTCCAATGATTTGATTATCTGAATTTCTTGGCGATATGCTGCACGCTTTGCCTCACTAAGCGGCTTGAAACGGTTTGCCATTAATTTGGCTCTCAATCCCGTCAGAAAACATAATAGCGTAATGCCGAATTTGATATATTGAGCCGCGGCATATCGAAAACCTTTCAGCATCTGGTTATGATTATAATAATACTCAAACAAAAAATTGGCAGCCACCCGTCGAGAAGCATACTGTTTTTTGAGATTGAATGACCCATCCAGACGATAGTAATACAGCGGTTCCGGCACATTTCCGAATCGACTATAATGATGCGACCTGAAAAACATATTAAAGTCAATAGCAATGGGAATATCTTCCCGGTACGGCGTTTTCAGAAAATACTCTTTTTTAGCCATCATGGCCCCATGAATCAAATGAATGGTTCGCCAGGGGGTAGCACAGATGACTTCATGCTCGGTCGGACACACCATATCGCCAACCGGATTATCATTTTTATCCAGATAAATCACCCCCGTACTGACCGCATCGAGAGCCGGGTTGCTTTCCAGCAGGCGGACCTCTTTTTCCAGCCGTGTCGGGCTGCAGATATCATCGGAGTCCATCCGGGCAATGTATTTGCCGCGAGCCTCCCGCGTTCCGCGATTCAGACTAAACGCCCTGCCGCGGTTGCGGTCGTTACTGAAAATCCGAATGCGGGGATCATCCACCGACTGAGCAAGGGTTAACGTATCATCCGTGGAACCGTCATTAATCAAGACTAATTCCCAGTCGGTCCATGTCTGTGCCAGGATCGAACGAATCATATCCAGAATAAGCGGACCGGTATTATAAAACGCACTGACGACACTGACCAAAGGCACATGATCCATAAAAAAACACCTCTATTGATTTTGCATTACCTATAGCTATCCCCAAAACGAATCTCTCAACAGACACCCGGAAACACCCTTATTCCTCTGGTTTTACGACATCAATTTTCTCAACGATTCCAGACAACGCTCTGTATGCGCTTGCGGCGTAAACCGTTCTGTTACGGTTTTAAAGCCCTGATCAACGATTTGGCGGGCCAGACTCGGATCATTCTGAATCCGCATGATCTGTTCTGCCAGACACTCATCATCCTGCACGGGGAACAGCAGTCCGTTGATGCCATTTTGAATCGAATCCAAGATTCCTCCTACAGGTGTGGCCAGAGCCGGACGCTTCAGGAGCATAGATTCCAAAATCACATGGCCAAACCCCTCCTCGTGCGTCGGCAAAACGACCATATCGGCATTCACGATAATAGCCGGCACATCATGCCGCCAGCCCAGGAAAAACACATTCTCATTCAGCTTCAGTTGATCGACCAGAGCCTTCAAATACAATTCATAAGAATGATCCAAACCTACCACGTCCCCTGCCAGCCAAAGAACAGGATCCATTCCGGCCTGTTTTAATCGGGCAACAGCCTTAATGGCCGTATCGTGTCCTTTTTTAGGTATTAGCGTGGCAGGCACCAGAATCGCCGGATGCTTTCCCTGGCATGGCAAAGGGGCATCTAAAGGCAGACGACTGCGACGAAGAGTCTCCTCAAAATCAATGGTATCAAATACAATATGAATTTTATCTGGATTAAAACCCGAGGCTTTAAGCTGATTGCTGGTTTCCGTGGAGATGGCCATCACAAGACTGAGTCGTTTTTTCATCTTGTGTCCGATAAAATCGTTAAAATAAGACGCCGGATGGCAGCCGATAATTTCCATAATCAGCGGGATATGCCTCAGACTTCTGCCCACACTCAAAAACTTGAATCCTGTTTTTGAATTGGTCCAGAGGACATCCGGCCGTATCTGCCTGAGGGTCTTCACCAGACGATCATGAAGCCGAAGATAGTGGGGCACAGTTCGAAATAACTGCCAATATCGTTTTAGACGGTTTTGTGAATTGCCCAGAAATACAAAACGTGATTCCGGCATTAACACCTGAACTTTAACTCCACCATCTTGAAGTTTCCGTATGTACGGCTCACACTGACCATACGGATCAATCACCTCAATGTCATGATGTTTGGATAATCTCAGCATCGTATCGGCGGCCAATTGGGGTCCGCCGCCATAATGAATGACAAAATCAAAGAATACTATTTTCATGCTTGTCCTCTGTGAATTAGCGGCTATTGCCCTCAGCAGATGCTTCCGCATAGCGCGAATGGATGACCCTGCCGGGAGTGCCGGCGATATACGCATTGGCGGGGTACTGACCTTTATGGACCACGGCTCCTATGCCGACAAAGCTATCGGTACCGATGGTAACACAAGGCAAAATCACGGCATGACTGGCAACGCCCGTATTGTTTTCCAACACAACCGGACCAGCCAAATAGCACTCGTGTTCAGGCCCGCAGCCATGCGTAAAATAGATGGACCGATCCGAAGGATTTTTGAAACTGCGATAATGATTGGAAAAAGAAAGAATCGTCGTATCTCGTGCACAGCAGGAATAGTCCCCGATATAAACCCCGCCCTGGCCCAGAATATAGCAGTTGGCAGACAAATAGACATAACGTCCCAAAACCACCTCACCCGCCCCGCCACGATAGTCCGGATTGTCCAGGGACAAACATTCCGCTTTCAACCCCGTCGTGGGACCCGCCTGAATGATCGTATGGTGGGCAATCGTGCAATAATCACCAATCGAGATATAACGGGTACCGCTCAGCCGGACACCCGGCTTAATGATGACACCTCGGCCGAGATGCTTTAATCTGCATCGATAATAGCCGCGTCGAATTACAACCCCAAGCTGCCCGGGCCAATCTCGTATGATCGCCTCAATCATTTCCTGAAATTCATACAACACAGATTTGATGATGGTCTTCATTAATGGAAACATCTCTTAGCGGACCTCATTCATCTCCAGATCAACCTTCGCAGGGTCTTTTTTATCAGCACTCAGCGGGCTCAATAGAATCCTCGTAAAGAGAATACTCTTCCTGGCGGGCTATGTGGTACGACCGCTCTACAATAATAACGAGATAAAACAGCAGATAACGGGGATAATTTGAACTGATTGCATCTGAAGTCGCCCCGTACACCATAAATGCATACAGCACCCACAGGCACGTGGTTGCAGCTTGACTTAACAATAGATTATTCGAATGCCTGACATACCGAGCACGTTTGATAAAACCCGCCAGAGAGGCCACAGCCCAAATTATTCCTCCGAACCCATACACCGTTAGCAGTGCAACATACATACTATGGCTTTCCGTTTCATTACGAATAGTACCTCCTACACTGCTTTGCCCTAACACCAGTGTTTTCAAATCCGCAGTTGCAAAATAGCGTTTCCATAGCTCAATACGTCCTTCCACATTGACGCTGACTTCCTTGCTCGCCGGATTATAGATATCCGAAAGGCGTTTCATAAACGCCGACCGCGTCTCGGCAAATAAAACAAACACCAGAAGGCATGCCGTCAGTACCAACCAGGGAAATTTTTTGTTTTGACCTATAAAGGCCATGGGAATCATCGTCAATCCCAACATCAGAAATCCGGAACGGGACTTGGTCAGCAAAAGAGCCACAAGCAGAACAAAGCATAGTCCATAATGGAATAACTTGGAGAATATCGTTTTTTGTAACCGGATAGCACCTACCAACAAGACCAGCGATGCCGTCAAAATACACGCCGCACCATTGGCATTCATAAACGCCCCATAAGCACGCCGACTTTCGATATCAGCCTCCTGGATGTCGCTCCCAGCCTGTCCTACCAGCGTAGATACATCCGGCAATTGCCAGGGCCATGCCAGCGATGGAGCATAATATTGAAAGATGATAATCGCCGCACCTATCACTGCTGACAAAGAAAACATCGAAAACTGAATTCGTAAATCCTGCTCAGTCTCTACACAATGCAGAATGGCATAAAACAGACACCAGAAAATTCCTGTCTTCAGAATTTCTTTGAGAAACGTTGGCCAGTATATAGAGGAATAGTTCATCGCCCCGGACACTGCGGCAACGGTAACTACCATCATAAATCCCGAAATAACCCAAAATGCATATCCAATTCGAATCGGCACCCCCCCCATAATGTTGCGGCGAAGAAAAACAACCAGAAACAGGGCGATGCAGAACAAATCATCATAGCCAATATTCAGCGGCAGAAAACCATTAAAAAACCACCATCCATGCGGGTAGGTAAACAAGATCGGCCAGATTAGAAATGTTCCTAATTTGGGATTTGCAAAGATAATCGCCAATACAATAAAAATCAATATCGCAAATAGTATTGCCATTGTCTCTCCGTCTGGAAAAATCCATTCATATTTAATCACCACTGGAAGGAATGCAACCCTCCAAACAGTGAGTCAGCCTTCTTCAAAACGACATCAGCTCCTGCTGGGATAGAGAGCAGAGTAAAACAAAACTTTTCGCCAATCTTTTCACTTATCTTTCAGTCTTGGCCGTCTGTTCCATCTTTTCTATTTTTTCTTCTAACCGTCGAATTCTGTCATACAATTCCCGCCGCGACATAAACACACGATCTTTTGTATGGATGATACTCCCATCGTCGGCTCTTTGAGCAATTACTTCTGCTCTAAATGTCCCTGCCACAGAATTTTCGGGAATATCCGTTGTTACCACCGCATTGGCCCCAATAATTGTATTCGAACCAATCGAAATGGGACCAAGAATTGTCGCTCCGGGACCAACTGAAACGTCATCTCCTATTATTGGCTGCGTACGCCCATTTCGAGCTTTACCATAATTACCGCCAATTGTCACATTCTGTCGAATAGTAAAATTTTTGCCAATGGGGCCGACAGCTCCATCAACAATAATACCACAAACATGAGCAATCACAAATCCAGGTCCTATATCAATCGCGGTTGAAATCCAGCAATGGCATAAATGACGCATAAATCGTTCAACAACAGCAGCACAAAATCCCATTTTTCGGCAGCGAAACCAACGGCCAATCCGATAAAGAACAACGGCTCGATATCCTGCGTTCCGCATCGCCTCAAAAATAATACGCCCAGGCCCAACCTGTTCAGGTTTCAGAAGTCGATAATAATTAATTCTGACCAAATCCTGCTTTAAATTATTCAACATAACAAACCTTGTGCTTGATCGCCATTGCAATACAGACTAAACACAAAGAAAGACCAAATAAATAACTCAGAATAAATGCATACGCCCCTCCCATGATTCCGCAGCGTGGAATCAGCAGCATTGAGCATCCCCCGCTGATGATCGCAGTGCCGATATATATCGGCACTTGGACTGCAAACCGTCGTGTCGCATTCAAGCCCCAGTTGGATACACTGAAAACCGATAAAAGACAACTGGACACAGCCAGCATCACCAGGACATTTTTATGCTGGGCATAGTTGGCTGTAAACAGAAGAGTCAGCAGGGGTTTGCCGAAAAAAAAGACAACCGCCACAAACACAATCCCCAGTCCGAGATTAAGCCCCATCAGGCGAATCAGCAGCCAGACAAAGGCCTTTGTGTTTTCTGCAAAATACCGGGACAGGCGGGGCAGGGCCGCATTGCCGAGGGCCGCATTGACCATGGTATAAGCAACCAGCAGCATGGACATCGCTGTAAAATAGCCTACCGCTTCGCGGCCAATTTGGCGATCCATCACGATTCGCGGGATATTCTGAAATACAGTTCCTATTCCTGCAACTACGGCCAGCGGGGCCGCTTGTACGGACAACTTCCATAGGACATCCCAGTGCCAAATGGGCCTATATAACGCCTCCTCTTGTTGGTGGTGGGCGATTAAGATATTTGCCGAAATGGGGATATCGTAGAAACACAGAACCAGCAGCCGCGAAACGATGGTTCCCACGATGGCCAGCAGCAAATTCCGGCTCATCCAAAATAGAACCCCAAACAGCAGCAGGGTCAGGAGCCCCTCGATGATCTGAGACAGGGTGGCCAGACTCAGGCGTTCATACTTTTGCATATTGGATAGAAAATAAGATCGAATTTCAGCAACCGACTGACTAACGCCCATCATGGCAATTACAGCAGCGGTTTGCGGAGGGTAAAACAGAAAACCAATGACGGCAATCACCATCGCCGACAGCACAGACGCCGCTAACCGCACGGCAATATAATGGCCCGTATGATATTCTTGGCGAACGTCGGTAATATTGACGGTACAGAGCCGGAGACTGAAAAAGGTGGCAATCGGTAAAGTGACTGCCTGGGCAATGCCCCAGAGGCCGACTGTTTCAACCGACGAGGTTTTGGTTAATATCGTTAGTAATAAATAACCGCACAGAGCATACACGGCATTGCCAATAAATGCCCATGCAAAGTTAATCTTGAGGGACGGGGTTTTCATGCTGACGCGCCGGAGCGCGGAATCACCTTGCATTTAGCTGAATATTGGCATTTTTGATTTCCCGCAGGTAGTCTGCCTGGGTTCCGCCAGGCAGTGTCTCAGATGGGGGAATCCGACTATCCAGCAGCTGTGGCATCCGGAACAACCAGTATCCCTGGGCATTTTGACCGGATTTAACCAGATGATTTTTGATTTCACTGCTGGTGTAGGCACGAAGTAAATACCCGGCAACATAGATACCGTTAATGTCATATTCCTTAAAATAAGCCGTCAGATCAGCGGGAATACGGGCGGCTCCCCAGGGTACAGAATAGTAGCCATAGGTGTCTGTGGTAAATGAAATCGCAGGGTAAGAATTCCGTCCAAATCCTCGCATCACAGCCGCAAGCACCCAATTTTCTGCTGACAGCCTCGGGTACACTCCAAACAGCAGTTTGGGATTTATCGCATGGGCCTGATTTCTCAAATCTTCGGCTCTTGCCTCGATATCCCGTGCCAGATAGGTATGATAATCGGACAGCAGATTATGCTGTTCCAGCCAGAATTTACGCCGATCTCTTCGCACCATCGGCAGATTTTTCCACTCCGGCCGGGTCTGAATAAAGCGGGAAAAACAGACATCACAAAAACAGGTATCAAGCGAATAATTTCTTTTGTCATTCGGTTCGGTTTCCGTCCGGTACATCTCCATATCCAGAAAGAAACCGTCAAACGCGGTCTGTAGATCACTGCGTTCGACAGATACCCTGGCCAGCTTTTCGACCATATTGTCGGTCAGATACTGCCAGAGTTGATCATCAAGCGGACAGGGGAAAAGACCTTCCGTTCCATCGCTAAAGACGACCGGACGACAGGGGTTTTTAACCGGAGGCTGCCACCCATAAAATGCAAATATATGAAGTCCTGCCTTATTACACTGGCGAAACCATTCCCGATAATAAGTCAGATGATTTGGTGTTTCCGCAAACATACAACCATAGACAATAGCTGTATTCAATCCGATATTTTTGGTCTCTTGAACAATACGAGGAATCACATCCAGATTTCCCGAGGTCGAAGACATAAATCCAGCCCGGATACCTTCATTTTTAATCCAGTCAGGCAATGAATAATCCTGTACAGCCCCACCTCCACCGGGCGTGCCGGGATTGTCCGCGGGGGTCTGGGGCTGCGTGCCGGTGGTGTTATCTTTGGGCTGGGTTGTATCGCCTTCAGAAGCACCTCCGGAGGGGGAACCTCCGGAAGACGTTCCGCTGGATGAGGACGAGCTTGCCGAACTGGAGGAACTGGATGTATTTCCACTGGAAGACAGAGTTGACGACAATGTCGAAACATCATATGAAAACGGAGTAAAAGAATCGCCTATTGTGCTCTGCGAAGCAGTATAATCGGACGAACTGCCGGAATCCGATGAGCTGATTTCAATAACAGGAAACTCATTGGCCGTATCGAGCGACATATACTCACTGGCATACGAAACGGCTTCGTTTAGTTGTTCAAAATCGTCATCATAATGAGTATCCGTCTTCGCCAGAACGGCCGGCTGAGCCGGACTGATAGGCGGGGTTGTAGCAGAAGGCATTGCAGCAGGCTGAACTGTTGTACCCGCCTCAACATTTTTGGGTGAATCCGGCCAAAAAACCACCGCTCCAAGAAACACGGTAGTAACAACGAATACGGATAAAGCCGCAACATTGAAGGTTTTATGATTCATCGTTTTAAACCTTTGTATTTATTCCTTAATCGTTTAATCCTGGTATTGACACACTCTTTTTAAACAATAAGAAATAAATATACGGAGATGAATGGTCCTGTTAGTAATCATCCGGACATTATCTTGAATTATCAGACTTTGCCTTGAAAAACTCAATTGTCCGCCTTAGTCCATCTTCAAATGCATTGATTGGGGTAAAACCAACGGATTTTATCTTTTCCACATCCGCTTTTGAATGTTTAACATCCCCTGCACGCTCAGGTCCAAAGCGAATCTCAGAACCGCTGCCGGTCAGGGCAACAATCTTTTCGGCTAATTCTTTAATCGTGATGGAACCGCCGCAGGCAACATTATATACGCCGGTCAAGTCCGGACGGGTCGCCAGGAAGACATTGGCCGCGACGACATCCTTGACAAAGACGAAATCGCGGGTCTGGAGACCGTCGCCAAAGATAGTAATCGGGTCATTTCGGACCGCTTTATCGATGAATATCGGTACCGCCGCAGCATACTGGCTTTTGGGATCCTGACGCGGACCAAAGACATTAAAATACCGCATACAGGCGGTCTTAAGCCAGCCTTCATTATGAAACATCCGGCAGTAATATTCGCCGTCAAGCTTGGTAACGGCATATGGGCTTTTCGGCTCGGGCAGCATATCCTCGGTCTTGGGCAGCATGGGATTATCACCATAAATGGCAGCGGATGAACTCAGGCACAGTTTTTTTACGCCGGCACGGGCAGCTTCTTCCAGCACAATCAAGGTGCCCTGTGTGTTGATCTCGACACATTCGCTCGGTTTGGCCATTGATTCCGGGACGCTGATCATGGCTGCCAGATGAAAGATATAATCCACACCCCGAACGGCCTGACGCACTGCAGCAGGGTCGGTTATTGAGCCTTCAATCAGACGGCACTGCAGACCCTCCAGATTGTTTTTGAAGCCGGAACGAAAGTTGTCAAGAACAACAATGTCCGCTTTGCCCTGAAAAAATTCAACAATATGGCTGCCGATAAAACCAGCGCCGCCGGTAACAAGGATTTTCATAGTCATTCGTTGTCAGGTATTAGCTGTTGGTTTTACCACCATGCAGGGTACGAAGAATAGAAAAAGATATTGATTGACTTCTTTTTTATCTTCAAGTCTTTCCTGGTGATTTTAAATTGGATATCGCTTGCGATTCGTTTTACTGTCGGCACCAATGAGAGTCATAGGGATTGCCGCAGGTCAGCCATTGGTCGGCCAGGACGGCAAAATCGGCCAGATTGACAAAACAATCACCCGTCAGATCTGCCGTCAGCGTCCGAGCACATTGAAATACCGTAAAAACATCATCGCCAATATCCATCATATCCAGATTAGCCGCGGAACGCACTCGGACAAGACATTCCTGAGAATGAATCTCCGGTGGCAGGACAATCTCACAGGTACCCGTATTGACCACACCATTGGCGAGAATCTGCCAGCTTTGACCATTGTCGGCGGAAAAGTCAATCCGAACCTCTTCAACCGGATCTCCTGCAGTCTTCCACTGCACCGTCGCTGAAGAACCGGCCAAAAGCATCTGGCCGCCATTGGGATAAAGTACGGTTATTGTGGAATGAATCGGCAACTGGGCACCGACAATATCTTCGCCATGCTGCCAGACAGCATATTGCGACGAGATTGCTGGAAAGGTCTGATCCCCGCCGACAGTACAGATTTGCATAAGCATCTGTGTCTTGAGATTGAAACCAAAGATGTCATAGCCGCTGGTGGGACCGTTTCGATAATCACGCCAGGCTACATAATCCCCGCAAATCACCGGATAATTCTGATACTCCAAATCCGTACAGATTACAAATTCACCGGAACCGGCCAGGTCAAAACCATAGATATCCCGGCCAGACACAGCCTGGTTTCGTTCATCCTGCCAGACAACAATCGTACCGCTGATATCCGGGTAGGACTGATTGGCTGCATCAGAACAAATCACACACTCCTGCTGAGTCTGCAGATTGTATCCATAGATATCCGTGTTGCCGTTGCGCTGGTCCGTCCAGACCACGATATGTCCCCAGACGGCAGGCTGATACTGAAGAGCAGGATTGGTACAGATTGGAAATTCGGTCATGGTATCGAGATTATATCCGTAGATATCGATATTGCCGTGGCGTGAGTCTTCCCAGACGATTATGCTGCCGCTGATGTCGGGGTTTTCCTGGTTGGCCAAATCGGTACAGATGGGCATTTCGGTGTTTGCCGCCATATCAAACAGATAGATATCCTGATTGCCATTTCGTTTGTCCCTCCAGACAATCCGCTGTCCGCTGACGGCAGGCTGGGTCTGGTGACCAGCGGCCCTGCAAATCGCCAGCTCGGCAACATCGGGCAGCAGTCTGGCGTAGATATCGGTATTCTGTGTCCCATTTCGCTGGTCCGCCCAGACTGCCAGATTGCCGTCGATGGCAGGAGCGTCTTGTTTTGAGGGGTGGATACACACGTCGATACGGGGCCAATCGGCATGGACACATGATACACCGATACTCAGGCACAACATCATCAGACACCGTTTCATTGTTACCTCCATTTCATTAAAATCGTCCAAACCTGCGTGTAAAGCCCAGGCACGCAGACAACCGGGACAATCCCAGCTTAACACTGTTATTTTAATGAAGCCCTTTTATACTTAACCAGGATGATCGTGCCTCACGTCAAGCCGCAGACGCATCGAAAACCTGCATCGCCGCGACGCTATAACACCATTTCATACAAGGTTAGTAAAAGCCTGCCAAGACATCTCAACATGGACAACTTGTCAGGGCATTCACCGAATTGAACCAATTCTCTCGGCCCTCAGGGGCCGACTTAAAAATCAACAAAGGCGCAATCCGAATTTACGCCTTGACAATCTTATTGCGGCCGACCTTGACATTGGCACAGGCATTGCGCGTATCAATAACCAACTGGGCATGCTTGACAATCCACTTGTAGTCGTAATCGCTGTGGTTGGTGGAAATCAGCACCACATCATAGCTTTTGAGCATCGCTGCGGTCAGCTTCTTACTGGTCATCTTGAGATCATATTCGCGCATTTTATGAGTCGCTGGAACATAGGGGTCATTATAATCCACCCTGGCACCACGCTCTTTGAGCAATTCAATTAATTCCAGCGACGGAGACTCACGAACATCATCAATATCTGGCTTATAGGCCAGGCCCAGAATGAGCACTTTGGACCCCTTGAGGCTCTTTTTGCGATTGTTAAGGGCCTCCATCGTACGATGAATCACATAGTGCGGCATGTCGGTATTGATTTCGCCGGCCAGTTCAATAAAACGGGTGGCCATGTGATACTGACGGGCCTTCCAGGTCAGATAGAATGGGTCAATCGGAATGCAGTGGCCGCCCAGGCCGGGTCCCGGATAGAATGGATGATAGCCAAAGGGCTTGGTGGAAGCAGCCCGAATCACCTCCCAGACATCAATCCCCATGCGGTCAAAAAGCATCTTGAGTTCATTGACCATGGCAATATTGATGCAGCGATAAGTGTTTTCAAGAATCTTGGCCGCTTCCGCCGCTTCCAGAGAAGACACTGGAACGAGGGTCTGAATGGCAAAACTATATACCTGGCGAGCCAGTTCACAGCATTTGGGTGTCAGACCACCGACAACCTTGGGAATGGTTTTGGTGGTGTACTTCTTGTTGCCCGGATCTTCTCGTTCGGGCGAAAAGGCCAAATAGAAGTCCTTGCCCGCCACAAGACCCGTCTGTTCCAAAATCGGCATCATCACTTCCCGGGTGGTGCCGGGATAGGTGGAGCTTTCCAGCACAATCAACTGCTCCTTGCGAAGGGATTTAGCGATGGTCTTGGCAGAACCTTCGATATACTGCATATCGGGTTCACGGTTTTTGGTCAGCGGGGTCGGGACACAAATCAGAATGGCGTCAGGCTTTTTAAGCTGCGACATATCGCTGGTAGCGGAAAAGAGTCCCGACTTGACCATGCTTTTGACCTGCTCGTGGGGGATATGCTTGATGATGCTGCGGCCGGCGTTGAGCACCTTGACTTTTTTGTCGTCGATATCAAAGCCCAGCACCTTGATGCCGGAGGTGGCAAACTCCCGTGCCAGCGGCAGACCAACGTAGCCCAGACCAAGTACGCCCACAACAACATCTTTTTTTGCAATTTTCTGTTCCAGTGACACCATAGGAGTCTCCTGTTTTATGTGAATGATGGTTTATTCTAACGTGATTCCCTGCCGCCAAACAGAGTCAGGCAGCACAAGCAGCTGATGTATACGGATCCTCTTTGCAATGTCCCGTTTGGTCGTGGAATAATCATTCCCGTTGAGTATCCTTGTAAAAATCCAGAATCGTTTTCACAACATAGTCTTTCATCTCGTCGGTTAATTCCGGATAGACAGGCAATGCCAGCACCTCACGGGCAGCCTTTTCCGCCTCGGGCAGATCGCCGGCCTTATATCCCAGATAAGCAAAACATTCCTGCAGATGCAGCGGCACAGGATAATAAATCTCACAGCCGATTTTATGGGCCTGCAGATGTCTGACCAGCTCATCCCGCCGCGGAACGCGGATGACATACTGATTAAAGATCGATTCACACTCTTCGGCAATCACCGGCGTCTGAATCACCGTCTTTTTGAATTTCTTCGTATAAAACGCAGCATTTTTGCGGCGCATCTGCGACCAGTCCGCCAGATGCGGCAGCTTGACCAGAAGCGCTGCCGCCTGGATCGGATCCAGGCGGAAATTGCCGCCGATATACTTATGGTAATATTTCGGTTCACTGCCGTGGTTGCGCATCCAGACCAGCATTTTATACAGATCTTCATCACTGGTAACCGTCATGCCGCCATCGCCAATGCCGCCCAGATTCTTACTGGGGAAAAAACTAAAACAGCCGCAGGTTCCGATCGCACCCGCCTTCTTGCCTTTATAGGTCGCCGAGATGGCCTGACAGGCATCTTCAATCACAGCCAGTGAAGCCTGACCAGCAATCTGCATAATTGGATCCATATCCGCCATCTGACCATACAGGTGCACAGGCATAATCGCCTTGGTCTTTTTGGTAATGGCTGACTCAATCAGGGCAGGGTTGATGTTGTATGTCACCGGGTCGATATCAACAAAAACCGGCCTGGCTCCCACTCGGGCAATACAGCCGGCCGTAGCAAAAAAGGTAAACGGCGTCGTAATCACTTCATCACCGGGACCAATCCCAAGAGCCATCAGGCTGGCCAAAATCGCATCGGTACCGCTGGACATCCCCACGGCATACCTGCACTCACACAACTCCGCAATTTTCTTTTCCAGCTCGGCCACTTTGGGACCGCCGATACAGATTTGAGAATCCAGAACCTCATTGATCTGTTTTAAGACCTCATCCTTAATCGTCGCATATTGCGCTTTTAAATCCAGCAAAGGAACCTGCATTGAAATACTCCTGTTTGTCTCTTGAATTGAGAATTTCGAACATAGAATTCAGATATATTATCCGCTCATTTCGAATTCTCAACTTCGCCTTTTTAATTGTTTATACATCACTGTTCCGACCGCTTGGTCAGGAGGCAGCGGTTTTTCTTCATCCCAATCCAGGCAACGCAGAATACCCGATTCGTCGCATCGGTATCGCCAGCCGCTTTCCGGACATCTCAGAATCCCATCCGGATCGGGTTTTGATAAACAAACCCCGTGGCGGCTCATCCAGCCGGTCTGCCGGCCCGGAACCCCCATAATCAGAGCATAATCTGGCACATCCCGGGTAACCACGGCGCCAGCAGCAATAAATGCATACCGGCCAATCGTAATGCCGCAAATCACAGTCGCGTTGGCCCCGAGGGTTGCACCGCGACGAAGTATTGTTTTTTCATACACCCCCCGGCGGCAGACCTGCGAACGGGGATTGGCAACATTGGTCAGAACACAGCTGGGACCCAAAAACACATCCTGCTCGCACAGAACCCCGTCGTAAACCGAGACGTTATTCTGAATCTTGACATTGTCCCCAATCACTGCTCCCGCGGCAATAAAGACATTTTGTCCGAGCGTGCAATTACGGCCCAGCGTTGCCCCCGCACAGACATGGCAAAAATGCCAGATTTTTGTGCCGGCCCCAATCGTGCAGGGCTGATCAATACAGGCGGTCGGGTGGGCAAAATAATCACTCATCGGTTATACGGTCACTCCGCTGCGAATGGCCATCGGATGAGCGTCCTGGCCGGGCGATAATATTTTTGCGTTGCGAATATCATACACGGTTTGAATCGAAGGCAGGACTTCCTGCCACCGAAAGCCCTCACCGGCGAGAATCCGGCGATAGCTCTCTGTATGCAGGTCGGTAAAGCCTTCGGAAAATTCCATTTCTTTGCCGTCAATCGTAATGGAGCGATACGTCGCCGGTTTTCCAGGCTGGGGGTCCACGGGCAAATCAGCTCGGTCAATCGACAGAAACCAGCGCACTCGGGCCTTCTGCAAGGTCAGGGAACCGGATGCTTTTGTCGCTTCATACAGATAAACGCGATTCTCCTGAACAGGACCAAATATCCAGATGAGCATATCGAAAAAATGAATGCCGATATTGGTGGCAATGCCGCCGGACTTGCTGACATCTCCTTTCCATGACGACAGGTACCATCTGCCGCGGGAAGTGATATAGGTCAAATCCACATCAAACATTTTATCTGCGGGAGCATGGGCAACCACCTCTTTTAATTGGGCGATTGCCGGATGCAGGCGGAGCTGTAAAATCGTGTTGATTCGCCGGCCGGTCTCAGCCTCGATTTCACCGAGGGCCTCGGCATTCCAGGGGTTGATCACCAGCGGTTTTTCGCAGATGGCGTCAGCGCCGATCCGCATGGCAAATCGCACGTGAGCATCATGCAGGTAATTGGGGGAGCAAATGCTGACATAATCCACACGATGACCCTTGCGACGCAATTTTTCCAGATGCCGGTCAAAGCGTTCAAACTCCGTGAAAAAGTGAGCCTCGGGGAAATACTGATCCAGAATCCCCGCCGAATCACTGGGGTCCAGCGCCGCAACCAGCACATTGCCGGTGTCGCGAATAGCCTTCAAGTGCCGCGGAGCAATATAACCACAGGCACCAATGAGGGCAAAGGTTTTTGCCGATGTGTCTATAATTTCAACCTCTCTTTATTGGCCCGATACCACTCAATGGTAGCCTTGAGGCCTTGGTCAAAATCGGTTCTGGCTTTAAAACCGAATTCTTTCCATGCCCGGCTGGTGTCCAGGCACCGGCGAGGCTGACCATCGGGTTTGCTCGGATCCCAGACAATCTTCCCTGTAAAACCGGTCAAGCGGGCAATCTTTTCCACGAGCTGTTTTATCGTGATCTCAAAACCTGCCCCGATATTGACCGGCTCGTCTTTGTCATATTTTTCGGTCGCCAGCACAATCCCCTCTGCTGCATCCGGGGCATAGATAAACTCCCGGCTGGCTGAGCCTGTACCCCAACACTCGATCTGGTCTTTGCCGGTTTCGATGGCATCCACGCACTTTTTAATCAGGGCCGGGATGACATGCGAGCTGGCCGGGTGGAAATTATCCCCCGGGCCGTACAGATTGACCGGCAGGAGATAAATGCCGTTGAGGCCGTACTGCTGACGATAGCCTTGTAACATCACCAGCAGGGCTTTTTTGGCGATACCATAGGGGGCATTGGTTTCTTCGGGGTAACCATTCCAGAGGTCCTGTTCCTTAAATGGTACCGGCGTGAATTTCGGATAGGCACAGATGGTGCCGACCTGGACAAACTTGGTCAATTTGCGGATACGGGCCTGTTCAATCAGGTGTAAGCCCATCGCCATATTCGCATAGAAAAAACGACCGGGATTCTCACGGTTGGCCCCAATCCCCCCCACCTCCGCGGCCAGGTGAATCACCACGTCCGGCCGCATCTGCTCATACATCCGGATACAGTCGGCTTCTTTAGTCAGGTCATAATCTTCAATCAGCGGGATAAACATCTGTTCCTGGCGAACACCCCTTGTTAGCAGACACTGCTGAAGGTGTTTGCCCAGAAATCCTGCCCCGCCGGTTATGACAATACGTTGTTGGGTTAAATCAAGCATTGTTTAGTGATGAGTGTGTCGTTGTTTGTTCAGAGTAAAACCTTGAACACTTCCCATGTAATCTTTTTGGTCTATTGTCCGTGCTCTTTGAGCAGACGTTCTTTTCTGGCCAGCTGCCAGTCGGATTCGGTCATCATTCTGGCCAGCTCTTTGAAACTCACCTTCGGCTGCCAGTTTAACACTTTTTTCGCTTTGGCAGGGTTGCCCAGCAGCAAATCCACCTCGGTCGGACGAAAATACTTGGGATCAATCGCCACGTACTGGTGCCAATCCAGATTCAGATACCCAAAGACCTCATCGAGAAACTGCCGGACTGAATACGTCTGGCCGGTGGCCACGACATAATCATCTGGGTGGGGCTGCTGGAGCATCAGCCACATCGCCTCCACATAATCGCCGGCAAAACCCCAGTCGCGTTTGGCGTCCAGATTACCCAGATAGAGCTTGTCCTGAAGGCCTTCTTTGATGCGGGTGGCGGCACGGGTTATTTTGCGGGTCACAAAGGTCTCGCCACGGCGGGGCGATTCGTGATTGAATAATATCCCATTGCAGGCAAACAGGTTATAGGCCTCACGGTAATTGACCGTCTGCCAGTAGCTGTACACCTTGGCACAGGCATAAGGACTGCGGGGATAAAACGGGGTGGTCTCCGTCTGCGGGGTCTCGACCACCTTGCCATACATCTCGGAACTGGAGGCCTGATAAAACCGCGGCGGAGTCTTCATCATCCGCAGGGCTTCCAGCAGACGCAGCGTACCCAACGCATCGACGTTGGCTGTATAGATCGGCTGGTCAAAACTGACCCGGACATGACTCTGGGCGCCGAGATTATAGACTTCATCGGGCTGGATGTCATTTAAGATCGTGGACAGGTTGCCGCCGTCGGTCAGGTCGCCATAGATCAGCTTGAGTTTAGGCTGATGGTGCGGATCCAGATAGAGATGATCGATTCGGTCGGTATTGAACGTCGATGCCCGCCGGATAATCCCATACACCTCATAACCTTTGGCCAGCAGCAGTTCCGTCAGATACGACCCATCCTGACCCGTAATGCCGGTAATTAATGCTTTTTTCATATCGTAATGTCTATCGCTTGATTATTGTCTGAGCCAGGCTGCAAACGCCTTCAACCCATCGGCCAAATGGGTTTTCGGGCAATAGCCCAGTTCCCGAACAGCCCTGTCCACATCGGCAAAGGTCCGCTTGACATCGCCGGGCTGCTCAGGCAATATGTCTATTATGGCTTTCTTGCCAAGGGCTTTTTCAATCTCCGCAATCAGGGTATCCAGACGCACAGGCCTTGACTCACCCAGATTATAGATATGATAACCTTTGCACCGTTCGATGGCTGCGACCACGCCATTAATAATGTCATCAATAAAAGTAAAATCGCGTTCCATGGAACCATCCCCATACATCGGAACAGGCTTGCCCTGCTCAATCAGACGGGCAAATTTATGAATAGCCAGGTCGGGCCGCTGACGTGGTCCATAAACCGTAAAGAATCGCAGACAAGTCATGTCCATCTGGTACAAATGGCTGTAGGTATAACAAATCAGCTCCCCGGCCTTTTTCGTCGCCGCATACGGAGAAATCGGAAAATCCACATTATCCGTCTCGGAAAACGGTGTCTTGGGATTATTGCCATAGACACTGGAACTGGAGGCAAAAATAAATTTCTTGACTCCTGCCGCACGGGCCGCCTCCAGCATGACCACCGTACCATTGACGTTGGTATCAACATAGCCAGCTGGATCAGCTATAGAAGGCCGGACCCCCGCCTTAGCCGCCAGATGCACAATGGCATCAAACCTACCAGAGTGTAATACAGCATCCACCTGCTTGCGGTCTCGGATGTCGCCCTCAACCAGTCGGAATCGCGGCGACTCAACCAGTCCGGCAAGATTCCGCTGTTTGACTGTAATGTCATAAAAAGGGTCGAAATTATCCAGCCCCACCACAGTCAAACCCTCTCCGACAAGTCGCTCACATAAATGCGATCCGATGAATCCTGCTGCACCCGTAACCAGAATTTCTTTCATATAATCTTAGCAGGGACGACCAATGCAGTGATATTCGATGCCAAACCGTTTGACAAACGCCGGGGTATAGAGATTGCGACCATCGAAGACAACGGGATTCCGCAGCCGCTTGGCAATCTGCTCGAAGTCCGGAGTGCGGAATTCCTGCCAGTCCGTAAAAATCACCAGGGCCGCAGATCCATCCAGCACATCGTAACTATTGTCCACCAGACCGATTGCATGACCATACTTTTGACGGGTCGGGACCATTGCTTCCGGATCGAAAGCCAGAACCTTAATCCCGGCTTTGAGGAATTTCTCGATGCAGAACAACGCCGGCGATTCACGAATATCATCCGTACGAGCTTTGAATGCCAGCCCCCAGACTCCAAGCTGAATGTTGGACTGACCTTTGAAGTAATCGATAATCTGGTCAGCAAACCGAGCCTGCTGATCCAGATTCACTTGTTGTACGGACTGCGCAATGGACATCGGCACTCCCGCCTGTTTGCCCATATAAATTAACGCCCGAACGTCCTTGGGAAAACAGCTGCCGCCATAACCCACGCCGGCAAATAAAAAGGCGTTGCCTATGCGTGAATCGCTGCCCATACCGGCCCGAACCTGTTCAATATCGGCACCCACTTTTTCACACAGCATCGACAGTTCATTCATAAAGGAAATACGCGTGGCCAGCATGGTATTGGCAGCATACTTGGCCATCTCCGCACTGGCCGGATCCATAAACAGGATTCGACTGCTTTTCCGCATAAACGGGTTATACAATTCCCGCATGATTTCCATAACGGCAGGATTGGTCGTGCCAATAATGACACGATCGGGCTTCATAAAATCTTCAACTGCGGAACCTTCCTTAAGAAACTCCGGATTACTGACATAATCGAACGGGATTTCGGTTTTAGATTGAATCCATTGACTCACAATTTTATGCGTTCCGACAGGAACAGTGCTTTTGGTCACAATGATTTTATAGCTGGTCATGAGTTCTGCAATCTGCCCGGCTGCATTCAATACCGCGGAGATATCGGCTGAGCCATCGGCAGCACTGGGAGTACCAACCCCCAGAAAAATCAGCAGCGACTTATCCACACCCTCTTTCAGACTGGTTGTAAAAGTCAGGCGGCCAGACTTTTGGTTGCGGGTGACAATCTCTGCCAACCCCGGTTCATAGATGGGGATTATTCCATTCCTGAGTCCATCAATCTTTTTTTCGTCGGTATCGACACAGATGACATGGTTGCCCCCATCTGCCAGACAAGCGGCAGCAACCAGTCCTACGTACCCCACTCCAACCACAGTCACTTTCATAGCTTAGGCCTCTGCTGTTTGATTTTAGTTCCGTTTTGTAAAAACTTACACTCCGTGCCTGTCGGTTGTCATAAAAAAGACAACAGATTTACCTCAAAGGCTTACAAACAAGAGAGTTATGATGTCTTGCAAGCCCTTCGTCAATCCGTACGTTACATATCCTGTATCTTTGATTGAAGAAAGGCTATCATAAATATCGGATATTTAACCGCCTTGAATTAAGTTCTTATTGTCAAAATAGTTCGTTTTTTGTCAATCACAAAAAAGGCTCTTATCGGACCTGCCAGATTAGCTACTCACTATATCGACAATAAGTCCGGTCGTTTTCCCAGACGATGACCTCGATCAGGGTACAGGGTTTAAGTTTGGTTTTGAGATTCTTCCAGGCCAGCTTGGAGAGGTTTTCTACCGTTGGATTGATACGGGAAAAAGCGGGAACGTCCACATTCAGGTTTTTATGGTCCACTATATCTATAAAGTATTTCCGTACTTTCTGTTCAAACCCTTCCAGCCAGCCGGATTTACCGGCCGGTGGATTAACCGATACTTCGAGTATATAATTATGGCCGTGTCCTGCGGGATTGGCACATTTGCCAAATAATTCGAAATTGGTCTTCAGGTCGAATTTATCGTTCCATAATTTGTGCATGGCCGCAAATTCAAATTTTTCCGTATAAATCACCATCTCACCTGTCTCCCATTGAATTGCCATCCGGCGGAAGGGATTCAGCTCCAGTTCCAGCTTCCAGAGGCAGCATTTCCTGAATACCGGGTCAAGACGCTCTTTGGCTTCCCTGAGTAGTTCATACAGGGCCTCCATCGGCGGATTATACTGCCGACAGAACCATTCGGCACACTGCCGCTGAAAACAGGGTATGACCTCCTGACGCACTGCCGCGTCAATTTGCGATACATTGACCACAAACCCCGTCTGCGGATTCAATCTGGATTTCAGATGAACCCACAGCGCCAGATACAAGCCAAGTCCCTCGGTAAGGGGCCTGGCCGCATACGAATTCCATCCGGGATATTCATTGCGTCCGAACGGATCTATCTGAAATCGAATTTGCCGGGCCAGTCTATGCATTACATTCTTTCGTTGCCATGAAGCAGCGTCATCACTTCGGAACGGCTTCGGGGGTCGCTTTTGAAGATGCCACGCAGAGCACTGGTTACCATCACAGCACCCGGTTTTTTGATCCCGCGAATGGTCATGCAGCTGTGACTGGCCTCCAGTACCACCGTTACCCCCTTGGGCCTGAGATTCTTCATCAGAAAATCGGCAATCTGGTCGGTCAGCCGCTCCTGCAATTGCAGTCGTCGGGCAAACATATCAACAATTCGTGCCAGCTTGCTGACGCCCAGCACCTGGCCATCGGGCAGATATGCCACATGGGCTTTACCGATAAACGGCATCAGGTGATGTTCACAGATGCTGTAAAACGGAATGTCCCGAAGCAGTACGATTTCATCATACTTTTCATGAAAGACACTGCCCAAATGCTCGGAAGGGTCACGACGCATTCCATCGAGCAGCTCGGCATACATCCGGGCTACCCGTTTGGGGGTATCACGCAGGCCTTCCCTCTGCGGATTTTCTCCCACCGCTTCTAAAATCTCAAGAACGGCCTTTTCAATCCGCTGCAAATCCACCGGTTTACTGATACTTTGGTCCATGATTATCCTTTGCTGCTCTGGCTGAATGCATCCGCATCTGCAGGACTGACGTGCGAGGACATCTGGGCCGCGGTCGTTCCCGTCAAACATCCGCATTTGCATCCGGCCAGCAGCATAACAATGGCCGCACATCCAGCAATAATGATTCGCTTCACTCGATTTCCTTTCTATTGAAACTTGCTTTCAAATGCCTGTCTGCCCCGGATTATTTCGCCGGAATAATCCGAACCAGCACGACGCCGTGAGGCGGTACATCCGCCGTGAATTCATTTTCAAACATACCCAGGTCTTTCTGCCGCCACAGATCACGCACCTGGCACTGGCCGGCAAAGGCAATATCTTTCCAGTTGACTGTTCCCTTTCTGGCTTCGAATTCATTCATATTGAATAATCCCACGGCACGGGAACCGTCTTCCATCGCTTTGGACCAGACTTCAATGTCGTTGGCCTGGGCGATACGCCGGGCTTGCTGGCCAAGCGGGTCCTGGTTGACATCCAGCACCTCATCATTGGTCAGAAGGCTGTAGGTAAACTCATCCATCTGTTCAATCGGACATCCAATCAGCAACGGCGCCGACAACAGACACCACAGGCTGATATGGGTATATTGCTCATCAGGTGTCAAACGGGCCGGGTGCAGATTTGGTCCCCAGCCAACCTTGCCGACGACCAGCATATCCGGGTCGTTCCATCGGCCGGGACCGGCATACGGATACAACTCGGCCTGTTTGAAACCGATACCCGCCATACTGCCCCAACTGTCGGTAATATCGCCGGTCGTACGCCAGCAATTGCCGCCCACCTCGGCACCCCACTTCCATACATCACCCATACCATACTGACAAAGGCTATAGACAATATCGCGTCCGGTGTTTTTGAGGCAATCCCGCATCACGGCATAAGGTTTCTTTAAGTCATCCAGATTGGGATTGGGAGCGATTCGTGAATAACCGCACCAGTCATACTTGAGATAATCAAATCCCCATTCAGCAAACCGCTCGGCATCTTTTTGCTCATGTTCCCAACTGCCAACATAGCCGGCACAGGTATTCGGTCCGGGTGAGATATAAATCCCGGCCTTCAATCCCAGAGAATGGATATAATCGGTCAGTGCCTTCATATCGGGGAATTTGCCATTGCTGAGCAGATAACCGTCCTTATCCCGGACCGGTTCGCCAATCACCGGGTCCTTAGACCCTTCCTGACGCATCCAGCAGTCGTCGATATTGATATACGTCCAGCCATGATTGAGCAGGCCGCTGTCAACCATCGCCTTGGCGCTGGCACGGACTTTTTCATCATCCACCGCACAGGCCCAGCAGTTCCAGCTGTTCCAGCCCATGGGCGGTGTCAGGCTGATGGTATCGCCGACAACAATCTTGAATTCCCGTTCCACCTTACCGTGCTTGTTCTCGGCAACCACGGTGGTCTTATATTCCCCGGCATTTTTGACGGTGCCGCGTATCTGGCCATTGTCTGAATTGAGGATTAACCCCTCCGGCAGACCTCGCACCGCAAACTTCATCGGCCGCTCCCCCGTAGCAGTGACCGTAAAGAGGAATGGATTCCCCGGGCGAACACCAAATATTTTCGGCCCGGTAATCCGCGGAGCCGGTCCGGCCTTGGGGGTCAAAATATACGGAGCCGGCATAACCACATCGATGGTATGAGGAGCCGTCAGGCGATACGCAATCTGCGCCTGGGCCCAGTCGGCATGATCGTAGTTGATGTCATTGCCGCCGGAGACCTGAAGCCGAAGGATATCGACTCCCTTGATGTCCACTTTGACTTCCTTCGCCGGGTTGCCCGCCCGCATGACCTCGCTGCGCCACAGCAGCCTGCCATCCCCAAAAACCAGAAACTCCACACTGGCTGCGGCCTTGCCCTGATCCGAGCCGGTCACTTCATCATCGATTCCGACCCAGGCCTCAAACTGCTCCCCGATACCGCCGAGTTTCACATCCAGCCGCGAATCCGCATGGGTTCCCACCCCGCGAGTAAAGGATTTGCCGGCGATTGTCAGCGGCTTGCCGTCAACCGATTTATTTTTTTGAATCTGGCCCCAGCCGATTATCGCCTTGCTCAAATCCAGCTCATCCAGCCATATCCGCTGAAGCTCTGAAGAAGCAGCATTATCTGCCGCCAGTACCCATCCGCAGGATACCACCAACACCATCGCTGACACGATTGCAGTTCTCATCTTTTCTCCATTTCTTATCTTTATTTCTTATTGATTCCCTACATTCCCATCATGATTGACTGCCGCTGGGGCTTGAAATGTCCCGGTTCGTCGCGGCGAAATCACTTCCAGCCGCCAGCGTCCCGTAACAGGATTATCCCCGCGGCTGCGTCGGGCTATGAAACCCCGTGATGCCGCGCGGGATAAAACGGCCCCTGGCCGTCGAATTATACGCGTTGAGTACACTGATTCATTACAAACGACGACAACAGTCTGACACCAAATCCAATCGAACCCGGGGCGGCACCTTCATCTGCTCCCCAGACGCCTACGCCGGCCATATCGACATGGGCCCATTTGGCCTCTTTGACAAACTGGCTTAAAAATGCTGCAGCCGTACAGGCCCCTGCCCAGCGTCCCCCGGTATTCTTTAAATCGGCAATCTTGCTTTTCATCAATTCCACATACTCATCATCACAGGGCAAATGCCAGACGCGTTCTCCGGTTTGACGCGACGCAGCCTTGATCTGTTCGACCAGCGTTTCATCATTGCCCATCACCCCGGCTCGTTTTTGTCCAAGGGCAACCACACAGGCCCCGGTCAATGTTGCAATATCCACAATCGTCCTGCAGCCAAGCTGCTCTGCATAGGTAATCGCATCGCACAAAATCATCCGCCCTTCGGCGTCGGTATTCTGAATTTCCACGGTCTTGCCGCTGTAGGTCGTCACGATATCACCAGGCCGATATGCAAAGCCGCTGGGCATATTTTCCGCTGCCGGAATCAACCCCAGCACACGAGCTTTGGGCTTGAGTCGGGCAATCGCCTGCATGGCCCCAAGCACCGCGATACCACCGGATTTATCGTACTTCATATCATGCATCCCCTCCCCAGGTTTGAGGCTGATACCACCGGAGTCAAAGGTAATCGCTTTGCCAACCAGGCCAATGACGGGGATCTGTTTGGCAGCTTTGGCAGGCTTGTACTCCAGAATAATCAGCCGAGGCTTATTGGCAGATCCCTGCCCAACAGCCAGGATACCGCCCATTTTCTTGGCCGCAAGCGCCTTTTCATCCAGCACTGTACATCGCAATTTATACTGACGAGCCATGGTTTTGGCTTCCTCGGCCAGTGTCTGCGGAGAAATGACGTTGCCGGGACGATTGGCCAGGGTCCTGGCATAATTCTGTGCACTGCCGTAGATGGCCCCTGCAGCAACCGCGTCAGCAGCGGTGGAGACAAATGCCTTGGAAGCATCCGCGATAAACGCCTTGATGGACACAGGCTTTTGATTATCTTCCTGATCCGAACGGAGATACTCGCTGTAGCGATAGGAACCAAAATAAAGGCCTTCAGTAATGGCCTGCACCGCTGCTGCTGAATCCGCCGTCGGTACCGCCTGATGCAGACACACATCCACAGTCTGAGCCTTCAATTCGAGGGCCTTGGCCGAGACTGTCGCCGCGGCTTTACGCAGCACATCTGCATCCGCCTTGTCGGGCTTGCCCAGTCCCACCAGCAGTACTCTGGCGGCACCCATGTCAGGGTGTGCATAAATCAGGCCGGTGGTGCCGGACTTCCCTTTAAAATCTCCCAGCTTAACCAGGGCCGCAATCGCCCCGTTGAGCTTTTTGTCCACCTGTTCAGCCGGGGCAGACAATTTGCCTTCACAGACCCCCAGCGCCAGGAGGTCAGTCTTGATTGCTGTTATTTCTGCACAAACGGCTTTCACTTCAATGGGTACTATCGGTTTCATTGTGTTTCCCTGCTGTGGTTTCATGGTTAAAAAATGGAAACTGCTTATTCGGCTCATGAGCCGCAAGACAGATCGCTTTCATTTGTGCCGCAATGTCCGGGTAAACCGCGGCAAGATTCTGCTGTTCGGCAATATCCGCCGTTAAATCATACAGTTCAATCGGCGCCTCGGGGTTTTTCATCACCTCCAGGCGTACCGCTTTCCATCGCCCCTTTCGTACTGCCTGCTTGCCGCCCTGTTCATGAAATTCCCAATACAAATAATCATGCTGTTTCTGAGCATCCGTTCGCCCCAGCAGCGTCGGGACAAACGACACGCCATCGCAATCCGGCACATCAGCCCCCACAAGCTCTGCACAGGTCGGCAGGATATCCCAGAAGGCACTGATATGTTCAGTCACCGTCCCTGCCGCAATCGTTCCGGACCAGCGGGTAATCAGCGGGACGCGAATCCCGCCTTCATACACATCGCGTTTGCAGCCTCTCAGCGGGCCATTGCTGTCAAAAAAGTCCGGATCGCCGCCGCCTTCTTTGTGCGGCCCGTTATCACTGGAAAACATCACCAGCGTCGTGCGGTCCAGCCCCAGTTCCCTGAGTGTATCCATAACCCGACCCACACCGGCATCCAGCTTGGTGACCATTGCCGCATATGCCGCATGGGGCGTCGGCTGAGCTCCATAGTGATTACCCGGGAATGGCTTTTCAGGATATTTTCCCCTGAATACGGACAAATCTTGTTCCGGTACGGCTAATTCCGCATGGGGAATCGTTGCCGTCAGATACACAAAAAACGGCTTGTCTTTATTATCCTGAATGAATTTCAGGGCCTCACTCATAATCAGGTCGTGCGAATAGACTCCCTGCTGTGTCTTGGGGTCGTTGTCCGGCAGCTCAACTTTCTGGGCATTGCGCCACAAATACTTCGGATAATAATAATGCGCCTGACTCTGGCATTTATAACCAAAGAATACATCAAATCCCTGGCGGTTCGGATCGCCGCTGTTGCCGGTAGCCCCCAATCCCCATTTACCAAATGCCCCTGTCACATACCCGGCATCCTTAAACATCCGCGGCAGCGTATAGGTTCCTTCTGCCAGTGGATACTGTCCCTCCGGCTCAACACCTATATTGCCGCGAATCTGAGCATGGCCGGTATGCAGCCCTGTCATCAAACAGCATCGACTGGGGGCACAAACGGTACTGCCGGCATAATGCTGGGTAAATCGCATCCCCTCCTGCGCCAAACGATCCAGGTTCGGAGTGGCAAAGTGCTTTTGACCATAACAGCTTAAGTCGCCATATCCCAGATCATCGGCCAGAATATAAATGACATTCGGCTTCGATAGCCTGTCAGAACGTTTAAGTTCCGACACCGTACAGCCCGACAAAAGGGATCCGACTGCCAGCAGCCCTGCCGACTGCAAAAACATTCTGCGAGACCTGTCCATTACTTTGCCTTTACCGTCTCCTGCTGTTTGTGTTTTTTCTCGGCACGATAACGCAAATAACTCTCGATAAAATCTTCGATCTCACCGTCGAGCACCGCATCCACCTGGCCGGTTTGATAGTCGGTTCGATGGTCCTTGATGAGTTGATAGGGCTGCAGGACATAACTGCGAATCTGGTTTCCCCAGGCTATCTGGCCTTTATTGCTGTAGAGTTTGGCCAGCTCCGCATCCCGCTTTTGCTGCTCAATCATGTACAGCTTGCCTTTAAGCATTTTCATGGCTTCCGCGCGGTTTTTATGCTGACTGCGGTCATTTTGGCACTGCACGACAATGCCCGTCGGCAGGTGCGTCAGCCGAATCGCCGAACTGGTCTTGTTGACATGCTGACCTCCCGCACCGCTGGCCCGATAGGTATCCACCCGAAGATCTTCATCCTTGATTTCGATTTCGATATCATCCTCATACTCAGGAATGACATCGACCGCCGCAAAACTGGTATGCCGCCGAGCATTGGCATCGAACGGACTGATTCGCACCAGTCGATGAACACCCGCCTCACAGGATAACTTGCCAAATGCAAACGGACCCGCCACACGCAGTGTAATCGAGCGAATCCCGGCTTCTTCCCCTTCGGTAATATCCATTTCCTCATAGGTATAACCATGCCGCTCAAAATAGCGAGTGTACATCCGCAGCAACATGCTCGCCCAGTCACAGCTTTCAGTCCCGCCCGCACCGGCATGAATACTGAAAAAACAGCTGCGCATATCATCGGGGCCATTGAGCATTCCTGAGATTTCGATCTTTTCGCACTCCTGATCAAGCGTTTTCAGGTCTTTTTCGACTGCCGCAAGCATTTCGACATCCTCTTCCTCGGATGCAAGCTCAAACAGGTCAGAAATATCCTGAATACTTCGTTCAGCAGCTAACACCGGCTCTATAACAGACTTAAGTGAGCTAATTTGAGTTACAACCGATTTGGCCGTATCCGGATTGTCCCAAAAGCCCGGCTGAGCCATTTTCTGGTCGCACGCCTGACGTTGTGCTATTTTGGCGGGTATGTCAAAGCCAGTCCCGAATGTGGTTTATCCGGGCCGACAGGGTTTCGATCCATTGACGCAGTTCTGATTTTTCCATAGTTCCAAACGATTTAAATCTCTTTCATACCATATACTATGCAATTTTATACCCCGACACAGTCAGGTTTGCAAGACTTTTGCAGAATACTGCAGCCACATCCTCTTTCCAGAGCCAAAATTAGACAAAGACAAAAAAAGATGGAACCTGCAACAGCAGATTCCATCTTAATGTCCTCAATGCAGTCTGAACGCGATTTCGGGCACGATTCAGACTATCCATATCATTTATTTACTCTACAATTTCAACCTCGCAAATCCCCATATCGATATATTGCCCGCCGCCGGTCTGATGGCAATGAATGGCAACCACATTCTTGCCCGGTTTGAGCAGGGCTAATGTTGCGGCCGGAATCTCGATATAATCATACGAGGAGGTATAGCCACTGAGCTTGAAGGCTAATTGACCATTGATATACACCTGGGCATCTTCGTCGTGATGAATCTTCAGATGTGGATTCTTCATCGCCCCCTGCGGCAGTTCGAACTCACGCCAAATCCAGATATCCGGAGTTCTCCATTCAGTGCGCACAACCGCACTGGGAGTCCCCCGGGTACCGAAACCGGCCGGGCCGCTCTTCCAGGTGTCCGGGCGGAAATCTTTGGCCGTCCAGTTGTCAGCGGGTTTCTCAAAGGTATAGAACCATTCGAAAGCCTGCTTTTCCGACGTCGGAACAATCTCCGTCACTTTCGGAGGCTTGGGAAGTGCCGCCCACGAATCCGTCAGAGTCTGAGCCTTGTTCACCCATTTCTTCCACAATGCCGCATCATCCATCATCTTGATGAAAACGCCGCCCACCACCGGTCGGGCCGTAAAGCCGACCTTTTTGGCATTGTGTGTCCAATACCAGTCGGTCATCGGCGACCGGTCGGGTGTATCATTCAAAAACAGATAGATCGGATCCGTCAGGGCTATAAAATCTTCACGATTGCCCGCCATGGTCGCCGTCCAGACAATCCAGTCCAGCTTGGTATAATTGCTGCGGTTGTCCAGCGGCAAACCGTATTTCTTCTGAACGGTCTTGTAATACTCTATTTCCTTTTTGACCACCGATGGCGGGAAAATCTTCATATCCAGCAGACGGTCCCAGACAATATTATATTTCTGGCTCCAGGTACCGGCCTTATCAAATGCAAGACGATAATGATCGCCGTCATCGGCCATTTCCATCCACTGCTGTGCAAATTGGCGGGCCATCGTCATATATTTACTCGCTTGGTCTTTATGTCCAAGCATGTCGGCCATCTTGCCGTAAGCGGCAAGCCCCAGAATCGCTTTGGCTGACAGATTGACATTGTGCGCCAAATGTCCGGCAAAGTCATCCGTACAAAGCTGATTTTCCGGATCCAGACCCTTGCTTTCCAGATACTGGGCCCACTTGGTCAGCACCGGCCAGTATTTGGCTGCAAAATCAGCATTGCCTTCGGCCTGGCAGGTTGCCGCAACCAGCAGCAGCATATTGCCGCTTTCTTCCACAGGCATCTGGTTCTCTTCGCCGGTTTCGCCGCCGCCATACACCTGCCCGGTTGCAAACGGATAGGTACCCAAATCATGCGGAGCAAACGGGAATTTCCAGCGGTCCGACATCGCATAATCCAGAATCGGAATAAACGCGCCTTTGGCCAGCGTCGGATTCAGCAGCAGAAACTGCGGTGCCATCGGATAGAACACATCGACAGTCGCAATACAGCCATTACTGTGATTTTCCTTGGGGAATACCAGCGGCATTCCATTTTTGTCAGCGGCAATTTTATTGGCACCAACACACTGACGATACGCCAGCGCGGCTACCAAAGCATATTTCGGGCCGCCGGCAGCCGTCAGATCACGCATCAATTCCTTATCAAACGCCTCACAACGGCGACTCAGAGAAGACAATTCCTTATGCGTCGTCTGCAGCAGATCCGCAATCGTAGCCCCGTTTCGCTTCCAGAACGGACGCAGCTTCTGTCCAAAGTACACAATGCTGTAAATATCATCATACGCCACATACGCTGTAAACTCACCGGCATTGCTGACCTTCATCGGTAAAGATACCATCGCCATCACCGGCGCCTGATCCACACTGACGGCCGATGTCGCAGCAGCAGGCAATTCCAACCCCTGACAAAAGGCCTGACGTCCCTGTTTGGCATCGGTAATCACGGCCTGTTTGATGCCGCTCTGGTCGCCGGCGATATAGAAATAACCCCAGTCGATCCGCACGTCATCCCCCTTGCGACCCAGAACACGCTGTTCGGTCGTGCCGGTACGCAGCACCGAAAGCGGCCCCATCTGCTCGGCAAAAAACTCCACCTGCTGCGAAGGCTCATTGACGGCCAATTCTGCCGTTCCTTCAAAATACACTTGCACATCATGCGTAGCACCGTTCAATGACTTGAACGCCCACACGATTGCCACGACAGGACTGCTCATCCAGGTAATGTCATCCGGCAGAGCAGGCTGAATAAACATCAGCTCGACTGACACATTGTCCTGATTAAAGCTGTAAATTGTCCGAGTTGGCAAGACCTGAACATCAATCTGCCGCATCGCAGGAACATCAGCCGGCTCATCCCCCATCAAACGATAGGTTTTGCCGTCAATCCGAGCCATACTGGTCAACGCCTGACGTTTGCCCGTCCAGTGACAAGTCGATGTATCAGTCAGCTTGTCCGCCGGCGACCAGACGCTGAAGTATGGATCACACGAAATCAGAGGATATGCCGGATAACGTGACACAGACGTTTGCGTTTGAGCGACGCACACACCTGCAGCAAGCAGCAGCATTAACAAAACCAAAATCCGTAGATTTCCTGTCATAATTTATTCCTTTCTCATTTTAACTTGCCGCCTATTTCTTTCTCTCCACAAGGCCCAATCCCGGCGACTTACCCCTCGACCTTGCGACAAAAACCCATTACCATAGTAACAACAAAAAAGGCAAGCTCTTAACTTGCCTTTTAATAATTTCTCTTTTTTCGTTTATTTTAATGATCTACCGGCTCGCCCAGCATGCCCTTCAATTCATCGAGTTTATCCTTGAGCAAGTCGGCATTCTTGGCTTCCACATTCAAACGCAGCAGCGGTTCAGTATTGCTGGGACGGACATTAAACCACCAGTCCTTAAACTGCACTGTCACGCCATCCAGATCATCAACCTGACCCTGGCTGTATTTGCGAGCCAGTTCCTTCATCATCGCGTCTTTATTATCCACATGGAAATTCACTTCACCACTGCTGTAGTACCGTTTGAGCGGAGCAATCATCTCGCTGAGCGGCTTGCCGCTCTGGCTGATGATATTAAGCATGTGTACCAGCGTGATCATGCCCGAATCGGCAAAGTAATTGTCGCGATAATAAAAATGACCGCTCAGTTCGCCCCCAAAGCAGGCATGGCTGTCACGCAGCGTCTTTTTCATAAACGCATGCCCCACTCGTTCACGGCGCGGTGTGCCGCCGTTTTTGAGAATTTCTTCCTGTACCACCAGGCTGCTCCGCAAATCATACACTACCGCAGAACCCGGATTCTTCTTGAGAAAATACGGCACCATCAGCGCCGTCATAATATCACAGGGAATCGTATTGCCTTTTTCATCAATCAGCATCAGGCGGTCTGCATCGCCGTCAAAACAGGCACCGAAATCAGCCCCCTTGGATTTGACCAGAGCTTTGGCCTCGGCCTGATTAGCCTCCACCAGCGGATTGGGGTCATGTTTGAAAATACCATTATGTTCGAAATTAAGGGGAATAATCTCAATCGGCAAATCTCCGAAAATGGCCGGCACCATCTTGCCCGCCATGCCGTTACTGGCATCGATCACCATCTTGAGTTTCCTCAGACCCGGCTCAATAAATTTCAGCACATGCTTTTTATATTCCGGCGTCAAGTCGCAATGCTCTACCGAGCCGGTGGGTTTGCCCAGCGTATGCAGCAGCGCGGTGGCAATATGCTTGATATCCTTCAGGCCAGTATCGGCGCCGATGGGTTTGGCCTGCTGGCCAGCGATCTTAAACCCATTGTAGCGGGCAGCGTTATGGCTGGCGGTAATCTGGACCCCGCCGCAGGTCCCGAGATGATTGATTGCAAAATACATTTGCGGCGTATCAATCACACCAATATCAATCACATTCGCCCCGGCCGCATTCATCCCTTCGATCAAGGCATTCCGCAGTGACAGGCTATGTGTCCGCATATCACGCCCAACACACAGGCTCTGGGCATTGGCCATCCCCCGGTCATACCCCCGCAGCAGCGACCGCAGAAACTGGGCCGTCGCGTGACCAATTTTCCATGCCGCCTGTTCATCAAGCTGGTCCGGATACGTTCCTCGAATGTCATACGCTTTGAAGATTGAAGGGTCCATGGTCCCGCTCCATAACTTAGGTTTCTATATTCTCTTAATCCTGAATAAGCTGTTTTGTTGCTGTTTTATTTTTTAAGCCGGAGTCCCCACTTCACGGCAACGCTGTCCATCAGCATTGGAACGCTCGTTTTGGGACTCTGTTTTCAGACGCGCATCATAAACCCATATGCCCTTGTTGTCAACAAAACAACCCTCGAGTTTTTGTTCTCAACGGCACAATACTTGAACCAGAAGACACCAGTTTTCGGCAAAGTCTCCCTCTATTCACGACCTCAAAAATCCGATAAGGATGCCGCTGATTACACTCTATCTGGGCTGAGCCATTAGGTAAATAACATAGACCGCCAGCAGAACCAGCCCCTGCCACCGCTGGAGAATATGACGCTGGCCAATCAGCAAAAATATCAACAGCAGCACAACAGCCAGCACGCCAACATACAGGCTCAATCTCAAATCGCCCGGCACGGGAATCTGCCTTATCACCGAAGTGACACCCAGAATCAGGAACACGTTGAAAATATTGGAACCAACCACATTGCCGATGGCAATATCAGCTTTTTTCTTATACGCCGCCACCACCGATGTGGCCAGCTCCGGCAGGCTCGTTCCCACCGCCACCAGCGTGACAGCGACAAAGCTTTCGCTCAATCCCATCGCCGTGGCCACCTGCACGGCCCCCAGCACCACCAGCTTGCCGCCGGCAATTAAAAACCCAAGACCCGCCGCAACCAGCAACAGCGACTTTCCCGCCGAATGAATGATATGCTCACTCTGCTGGGCAACCTCAGGCAAGTCTTTGGCCATCCCGGCAATATAGGCCAGAAAGATGGCAAACAACGCCAGCAGACCAAAACCATCCGTCCGGGAGAGGATATTCTGCGATGCCCCATCCAGCCATCGGTCGCTGGCCATCACTAGCAGCAGCCCCCCTGCCAGAAAACTAAATGGGATTTCTTTCCAGGTAGTGTTCTTCTGTACCCCAAGCGGACAAAACAAGGAGGCCATCCCCAGAATAAGTAAAATATTACAGATGTTGCTGCCGGTCACATTGCCAAACGCCACAGCAGGCTGCCCTTGAACCGCCGCAAACAAACTGACCGTCAGTTCCGGCAGGCTGGTCCCAAACGCCACCACGGTCAGCCCGATCGCCAGGTCCGACACACCCAGCCGGCGTGCCAGGCTGCACGCCCCATCCACCAGCCAGTCTGCCCCTTTGACCACAAAGACCAATCCAATCGCAAATAGGATAATACCCAGCATAGGTTGTTATCTCGTTTTCAAAATCTTCTGTTTTATTAATTCGGAATAACGCATTCTATCCCAACCACCAAAAAAAGCAACGAAAACCAAAAAGGATTGAATCCACTTTACCCCTCCGGTATAATTTGCATAATTAGGATTGTTTATCCGAAAGGTGGAGCCATGGATCATTCAACCGTACATTTCGAAATTCAACGGGATGCTATCCAAAAATATTTCTACTGGTCGGCCTGTGTTGCTGCTTTGTTTCTTGGATTATGTTTGTTCGGCTTCGGGATTATTCTGGGTATTCTCTACTGTTTTACGGTCGGCCCCTGGCTGGCACGCAAACAGGCCCAGGCCCTGCAGTATCGCCTCGAAGGCAGCACCCTGCATATCGAACAGGGTGTCATTTTCCTGAAGCGAAAGGCAATCCCCCTCGAACGCATTACGGACCTGGTATTGACTCAGGGCCCCCTGCTGCGGATGCTGGGTCTGTGGAGACTCGATATCCAGACCGCCGGCACCGGTCAGCAGATGGCCGAAGGATATCTCTACGGCCTGATCAATCCCGACCAGACGCGGGCGATGCTGCTGGAACGCCGACATTCAAGCTCCCCATAAAAAAAGGCTCCGATGCAAATATCGGAGCCTTGAAAATCATTCGAAACGTCGCGATTACCGGCTGGTGTTTTCCCACAAAATCATCCCTGATTCATACGGTTCGGCAAGATCCGGATGGTTGGGGACGATTCGCAGACTGAAACCCTGCTGCCCTGACACGCGGCATGGCAGTTCGCCGACGAATGTCGCCACGCCATCGGGATTCAGGGAATTCTCGACGTACTTCATATCCGTGATATGCCCACCTTCTATCCTGCCGGACGAATCCACCTGACCATGATAAATCTGCACCGAAATATCGGTCGGTTTGAGCCGACCCAGGCGAACCTGGGACAAAATCTTCAGTTCACCACCAACCATCAGTTCCGGCTTATGGCCATTCCAGCTTGTAAATGATTCGTCCTTGTTGGTTTGAACCTGTACATCGACAAACTGCAAATCACTCCAGGCATTGCGTGTCGCAGATTTCCATTGCGACAGGGCCTTGACCCGTTCCATGGCATTGTCCGTCAGTTCATCCCACTTGACCGCAGAAGGATTATAGAACCTGCGGGTATATTCCGCCACCATGCGGCTGGTATTAAACCGTGGAGCGCACCATTTAATCGTGTTTTTCATACGGCGAATCCAGCGACGCGGCAGACGATCCTTGGATCGCGAGTAGAACAGCGGAACAACTTCCTGTTCCAGCATATTATAAATCGCCTGCGATTCCACCTGGTCCTGATAACTCAGATCGTCATATTCCTCACCGGCCCCAATAATCCAGCCGCCATCAGGAATATACCCCTCGCACCACCAGCCGTCCAGCGTACTCATATTCAGCACGCCGTTGATTGCCGCCTTCATCCCGCTGGTACCGCTGGCTTCCATCGGACGCCGCGGGTTATTCAGCCAGACATCCACCCCCTGAACCATATAGCGGGCAATATCCATATCATAGTCTTCCAGGAAAATCAGCTTGCGCCGAATCTGCGGATTCTCACTGGCAAAGTGCACAATCTGCCGGATAATGTCCTTGCCCGCGGTATCACGAGGATGCGCCTTGCCGGCAAAGATAAACTGAACCGGCTGCTCGGTATTGCTCAGCAGCTTCAGCAGCCGATGCGGCTCCCGAAGCAGCAGGTTGCCTCGCTTATAGGTCGCAAACCGACGGGCAAAGCCAATCGTCAGGGCTTCTGGATCCAGCACTTCTTCTGCCCAGCCCAGCTCTGTATGGAATGCACCACGCCGCTGCAGCTGGCGTTTGAGTCGGGCCCGCGCAAATCCCACCAGCCGTTCTTTGCAGCGCTGGTGAATACGCCATAATTCTTCATCCGGAATCTGGTCCACATTGTGCCAAATGGATTTATCCACAATCTCATCCGACCAGCGGGCCCCCAGATAACGCTCATACAGGGAATTGACTTCCCCGCTGAGCCACGTGCGGGCATGCACACCGTTGGTAATCGAAGTAATCGGAACCTGGTCCACCGGCAGCTCCGGCCACAACCCCGCCCAAATCTTGCGGGAGACTTCACCATGGAGCTGGCTGACACCATTACGGAAGGTGCTCATGCGAATGGCCAGCACCGGCATCTTGAAGCTTTCATGGTGATCTTGCGGCTTGACACGGCCCAGGGCCAGGAATTGATCGCGGTGAATCCCAAGCTTGCTGAAATAATGACCAAAATATTTATCCATCAGTTCCACTGGAAATTCGTCGTTGCCTGCGGCCACCGGCGTATGAACCGTGAAAATATTGCTGGCTCGCGTGACTTCTACCGCTTCGTCAAAACTCATATTATGCAGGCTGCGCATCTTGCGGACACGCTCCAGAGCCATAAACGCAGCATGCCCTTCGTTCATATGGCACACTGTCGGTTCCAGCCCCATCGCATACAGTGCCTTCAGGCCCCCGATACCCAGGATTATTTCCTGGCAGATCCGCATTTCATTGTCGCCGCCATACAGCGTCTGCGTGATGGTCCGATCGGCGGGACTATTGGCCGGGACATTGCTGTCCAGCAAATACAAGGCGACACGCCCAATCGAGGCCTTCCAGATATTGCAGACCACCGTCCGGGCCGGAAACTGCACACTGATCGTCAGCGGATGACCGCTGGGCTTGGTGACCTGCTCCAGCGGCATATTATAAAAATCATTGTCCAGATAATGTTCCTGCTGCCAGCCGTCGGTATTGAGATATTGACGGAAATACCCCTTCTGATACAAAAGACCAACCCCCACCAGCGGAACACCCAGGTCCGAAGCACTCTTGAGGTGATCCCCCGCCAGCATCCCAAGGCCGCCCGAATATATCGGCAGTGATTCGTGAATGCCAAATTCAGCACTGAAATAGGCAATCAGCGGTTTCTGGGTCTTGCCGGAATAAATCTTGTCATACCAGGACGGGGCGTTCAGCGTTTCATCAAGCTGCTTTTTGGCCTGCTGGAGCTGATACAGGAAACCCTCATTACGGGCTAAATCCTCCAGCCGGGCTTGCGACACCATCCCCAGCATCTTGACCGGGTTATGGGCACACTGCTTCCACAAATCATAATCGATACGACGAAATATATCTGTAATCTCATAATGCCAGGACCAATACAGATTCGAGGCAATGACTTTTAAATCTTTCAGTGGCTCCGGCAGTGAAGGCTTTACAGTAAAAGTTCGAACCGTTTGCATTACGAAAACCCTTTACGCATAATGCTCTATATACAGGGACAATCTACAACGACAATCCCATCTACGAAACATCATCGGTACTATAACGGTGAATCTTAAGACTAAATTTGCATTCTATTTACAAATCGTAAATAATCAATGTTTTATAGGACGAAAACACAGACTTTGTTCATGAACTGAGACCTAACTCACGATATGGAAGACACGGGTGTGTTTTATCTGCTTTGTGAAACATGGCATTTCTGCCTATAATACATAGATAATTGAGCTTATCTGCCGGTTCCCATTGGCTCAAATCCGACGCCGGTACTCCCATAGGGACCGCTATTGCTACTGCTGCCATACTCCAGCTCAACGGTTTGCGGACTGGTCAAGTCTTGAATCGGATAAATCTTATTATAGGGCCTTTTTTGCAGGATTTCCGCACTGCCCAACGTCAAAACCCCTCCTTCAACCACCAAAACAGGTTTGGGACCATTGCCAGCCGCGGAACGCAGAATCAGCTCCAGGGCGTACCCAAAAGGAATCACGGTCATCCCGCCTATTCCAACAGGGGTATCCTGATGAATATAGGTATTGATTTCCAAATCCCTCCATAAAACCACCAACGGCAGGCGAGGCTCGATACTCCGGCATAAAATATCGAGTGCTTCCGAGAATGTCGTCTGATCGGTAATCGCTCGCAAATCCACCGGTTTTTGGAACAACTCACCGACTTTGATAGTCTGTTTTTGCCCTGTTGGGGATAGGGGCTTAGAACTTGAAGAAGGAATTGAGCGGGTTTGACGATACGGCAGGTCTCTAAAAGCCGAAGTATCCGCCAATGGAATCGTCGGTTTTACCCCCCATCCGCGATCCGTCATCAATTTCGACAATAACACCTCTTCAATCCGAATATCTGCCGTCAATCGAAAACCATATCCATAATGGATTCTTTCCAGGCGGACGGATTTTGCCGAATCGAAGGTATTTTTCAAAAAGTGCATCATCGCGTCCTGGACATTCGGGTCGGAAGGTCTTTCTATCCCGCGAATTTGAACACGCAGGCGGACATTCCCCAAAACAGGATCGTCAACAGTCTTACAGAGAATGGAATCGGGCCCAAGAACCTCGATCCCAGAGGTCACAGTGAGACTCTCCGGCAGTCCCGCCCCCGGAACAACGCCCCCGCCGCTAACAACACAGTAAAGTAAGATAAATAGCTTATGCATAATCTCTCTATCCTGATGCTATTATCTTTTACGCCGAAGAACAAGTCAAGATAGATTCAAAATCCGGCGGATTGCTTAAAAAACATACTTTTTTACCATTTATGTGTTTGTATACCTTTTGTATCTTGTAATAACACCGTTAGAATGCCGTTTTTTTCTTCTTGCCTGAATACCATTCTTTATGTAGAATTCGGCATTTTCCAGAATTCTGTCAAAACGAAATTATTCTAATTAGGGAGGTTTTGAACAGTGACAAATGTAAGCGATATCCGCAATATCGTGCTTTTGGGACATGGCGGCTCGGGAAAGACAAGTCTGGCTGAATCAATGCTTCATAAGTGCGGCGTCATCAACCGTTTAGGCAGCATTACCGACAAGAATACCGTCAGCGATTTTGACGACGAAGAAAAAGCCAGAGGGCATTCCATTCATTCCGCTTTGATGTATCTGACGCACGCCGGCAAACTGGTCAACATTATCGACACGCCAGGCTACCCCGACTTCATCGGCGCAGCCCTTCAGTCCATCCCGGCCGCGGAAATCGCTGCCATTGTCATTAACGGCGCATCAGGCATTGAAATCAACACCCGCAAACTGTTCGCCGCGGCCACCGCAGCCAATCGGGCTCGGATGATCATCATCAATAAAATGGATGCCGAAAATGCCGATCTGGGCGAATTAGTTGCACAGATTCAGGAGAGCTTCGGTCCCCAGTGCCGCTGTGTCAACTTGCCCGGTGCGGACAAACAGAGCATCATCGACTGCCTGACCAACACCCAGGGTGAAAGCCCCATTATGGATGCTGCCTCAGCCAATTTGGAATTGATCGAACGCGTTGTCGAAGCTGATGACACCCTGATGGAAGCCTATCTCAGCGGAGAAACCATCTCCCCTGACAAGATCAAGGGTTGCTTTGTCAAGGCCATGATTGCCGGCACTGTCGTTCCGATTCTATTTACCGATGCCCGCAAAGAAATCGGCGTCACGGAACTATTAAACTTCATCACCAGCTATGCTCCTTCTCCTGCCGATGGCCCCTTTGCGTCGTTGAAAAAGCCCGACGGCACCACCGAAATTATCAAGCCTGATGCGGCCGCTCCGCTGGCCGGTATTGTTATCCGCCTCGGGTTTGATTCACGCTCCGGCATGAAATATTCTTCGATCCGTATCTTCAGCGGTTCACTGAATGCTGCAACGCACCTGATGGTCAATGATGCCAAAAAACCGCTCCGCGTCGGCCATCCGCTTCGCATGCAGGGCAATGAAGGCAAGGAAATCGAAGTCGCGACCGCGGGTGAAATGGTCACGCTGGCCAAACTGGATGAACTCCGACTCGGCGACTTCATTCACGACGGCAAATTCGAAGGCAAAATTGAAATGCCGCCTATGCCCAAACCGATGTTCTCTCTGGCCCTGGAACCGGCCAGCCGGAACGACGAAAGCAAACTTGGAAGTGCCCTCGAAAAGCTCGCCGAAGAAGATGCCTGCTTCAAAGTGACCCGCGACCCCCAGACCAAAGAACTGGTAATCAACGGCCTGGGCGATTTGCATCTGCGGGTGATGCTGGCCAAAATGGAGCATCGTTACAAAGTCAGCGTCAATACCAAACCCCCGAAAATTCCCTATCGCGAAACGATCACCGGCAAAGCCGACGGGCACTATCGCCACAAAAAGCAGTCTGGCGGTGCCGGGCAGTTTGGCGAAGTCTATCTCCGCGTGGAACCGGCCGAGCGCAACTCGGATCCATCCCTGGTTTTCAGTTGGGATATCTTCGGCGGCGCCATACCCGGCCAATACGAACCGGCGATTCTCAAAGGCATCAACGACGTTATGGAATGCGGCGTGGTCGCAGGCTTTCCGATGCAGGATATCAAAGTCTCCATTTATGACGGCAAATATCACCCCGTCGATTCCAAAGAAGTTGCCTTCCGTATCGCCGGAAAGAACGCCTTCATCGACGCCCTGCAGAAAGCCAAACCCTCCCTGCTGGAGCCGGTAGTGAATATGGAAATCACCGTGCCGGCAGAAAATATGGGGGATATTACCGGCGACATGGCCTCCCGCCGCGGACGTGTTACCGGCCAGGAAATGCTGCCAGGCAATATGGTCGTCATCAAAGCCCAGGCCCCGCTGTCAGAAGTCTCCCAGTACAACAGCCAGCTTAAAAGCGTTACCGGCGGCCAGGGCAGCTACTCCATGGAACTGAGCCATTACGAACCGACTCCGCCGAATATTCAACAGCAAGTCGTTGCTCAGTATGCCAAAAACCGCCAGCAGGTGTCCGAAGAATAACCCTGTCGCCACTCAAGTCAGTCTTCAAAGCCCGGTTCGTTGTGTTCCGGGCTTTTTTTTGGGACTACTATCCAGATACCATCGAAGGATACGCTGCAAATACTTATTCTGTGGCTATCTTTGTGGCAAATTCCTTCTCTATCTTAACACGTATGAGTTTTATCCATTTTTATGGTAAGATTTTCTTGTTTCCTGTGTATTAAGTATGACATCTATCTATTCAAGGGCTGTGAGGAATTAAATAGGAACTTTAGATGTAACCCTGCAACAAAAATCAGAGTAGTATTAGAAAACCTTTTTTCAGGAGAGTACTCATGGTAAATCAAAAACGCAGTACCGTCTGGTCGTGCCTGACACTGGCAGCCATCTGCTGTCTGTCAACCTCGTGCAAGGCCGCTCAGCCCGCATGGAAGCCCGTCGAAGGCAAAATCATGACCCCCTGGGCAAAACAAGTCAATCCGGACAAAGTCCTGCCCGAATACCCGCGTCCGCAAATGGTTCGCAAGGACTGGACAAACCTCAACGGTTTGTGGGACTATGCTATTGTCGGCAAAGACGCCCAGAAACCTCAGCAATATGATGGGAAGATTCTGGTCCCCTTTGCCATTGAATCGGCCCTGTCCGGCGTCGGTAAGACCGTCGGTGCCGACAGCAAGCTGTGGTACCACAGAACCTTCACCGCCCCGACCGCATGGAAAGACAAAAATGTCCTGCTGCATTTTGGCGCTGTTGATTGGCAATGTGATGTCTTTGTCAATGGGACACTCGTCGGAAGCCACAAAGGCGGGTATGACCCGTTCTTCTTTGATATCACGTCGGCGCTGAAACCCACAGGCGATCAGGAACTCGTCGTGGCAGTCTGGGATCCCACCGATAAAGGCCCGCAGCCCCGCGGCAAACAGATCAATAACCCGCACGGCATCTGGTATACTTCGGTGACCGGCATCTGGCAGACGGTCTGGGCCGAGCCTGTGGCCAAAACCTACATCAGCAGCATCAAGCTGACTCCCGATGTGGACGCCCAGAAATTAACTGTTCAGGTCAACGCCGCCGGCGACACGCAGGGCCTCTCGTATGCCATCGAATCCAAAGCCAAAGGCTTTGCCGCCTCTGCCGCTTCCACCCACAGCACGCTGACACTGGATATCAAAAATCCCACACTCTGGTCCCCGGCCAATCCGTTCCTGTATGACCTGACCGTCCGTATCGAGAAAAACGGCAAGGTCATCGATTCGGTGGAGTCCTATTTCGGCATGCGTAAAATCAGCCTGGGTAAAGATGAAAAAGGCATCACGCGCATCATGCTTAATAACAAATTCCTTTTCCAGTACGGCCCGCTCGATCAGGGCTGGTGGCCGGATGGGCTTTATACCGCTCCCACCGACGAAGCCCTGAAGTTTGACGTGGAAATCCTCAAGGAACTGGGCATGAACATGCTCCGCAAGCACGTCAAAACCGAACCGGCACGTCTGTACTACTGGTGCGACAAACTCGGCATTATTGTCTGGCAGGATATGCCCAGCGGTGACCGCTATATCGGTCCCAACGATCCGGATATCGTGCGGACACCCGAATCCGTTGCCATCTATGAAACCGAATGGAAAAATATCATCACCGCCCTGTATAACCACCCCTCCATCGTCATGTGGGTTCCGTTCAATGAAGGCTGGGGGCAATTTGACACCGCCCGTATCGTCAAATGGACCCAGGAACTTGACCCCACCCGCTTGGTCAACAATGCCAGCGGCTGGGCCGATCGCGGCGTTGGTCATGTCAATGACATGCATCATTATCCCGCCCCCAATATGCCCAAAGTCGAAGACGCCCGCGCCGTGGTACTCGGTGAATTTGGCGGACTGGGGCTGCCGGTAGCCGGCCATACCTGGCAGGATGAAAAGAACTGGGGATATCGCAGTTACAAGAATGAAGCAGAACTGACGACCGCCTATCTGAACCTGATGTCCATGCTGCGGCCACTGATTGCCCAGGGCCTCAGCGCCGCCGTCTATACACAGACCACGGACGTGGAAGTCGAAGTCAACGGACTGCTCACCTATGACCGGGCCGTCTTCAAGATGGACAAACCCAGCCTGATTAGGGCCCACAAGAAACTCTATCTGCCTATGCCCACAGTCCAGACCCTGATTCCCTCTTCACAGACACAGGCCCAGTCGTGGAAATACACCACCGCTGCCCCCGCTGAGAACTGGTTCCAACCGCAATTCAATGACGCGGCATGGACCACCGGCCAAGGCGGCTTTGGCACCCAGGGTACGCCGGGCGCTGTGGTGGGCACCGAGTGGAAGACCGGCGAAATCTGGCTCCGCAGAACCTTCGAGCTGGGCAACACTCCCAAAGGCGATATTGCCCTGACCATCCATCATGATGAAGATGCCAAAGTGTATATCAACGGCACCCTGGTCGCCGAGCTGTCGGGCTTCACCAGCGACTATGGGATCGTAATGCTTCCCGAAACCGCAGCAAAAGCCCTCAAAAAAGGCACCAATACCCTGGCCATCTACTGCAAGCAGACCAGCGGCGGCCAGTACATCGATGCCGGCATCCTGGAACTGATTGAACAGAAATAAAATCCAGCCTGTTCGGATTCAACAAAACCCCCGATTCGATTTCGAACCGGGGGTTTTTTATTGGATGCTGTTCACAGTCTGATGCTGCAATCACTTATTTGGATTCAACCGGAATCGCACCCGGTGTTGTGCTCAGCCGCGTCTTCAACTGGCCGGTCTGCATGTTGTAATCCACAACAGGCACCTTGACACCATCCACAAAACACGGTTGGCTCTCTGTGCCTTCGATATGCACCCATCCATCCGCTCCGGTATATCGCAGCGTCTGACCTGCCAGCACATGCTGGCCGACCTGCTCCAGATAAATGCCGCCTTCGGCCAGCATTTCGCTTAAGACCGTGCGACCCGTGGCATCCCTGGCAAGCTGCAGCGTCGTCTGGAGAGATTGGGCCTTGGTCACCTTATCCGGATTGCCGTCTTTGATGGTAATATACCCCAGCGATAGCGACTTGTCCCCGCCGACAGCAATAATCTGCTGAGTCGGAACAGTCCAGGTCAGCGTCTTGAATCCCTCGACCAAAGCATAGCACGGCTGACGCAAATCCAGTGAACTCGCCACAACATCGGGGCCAGCAGGTGCGATTTCCTGATTATTCAGTTCAATTTTGCCCGGCCCGGCCGCGGCAATCCTCTGCGTCGCATGGTCATAATCAAACCGTTCGCAACTCAATTTCACATGGCTGACCAGTGCCTGCTCGAGTAAGCGCTTCGCCTCCAGACGCACATTGCCGCCAGTGACGGCCACATGACTGATCGTCGTCCGCCCATTGGGGTCGGTCCCCAGATCGACCGTCAGCTTATCTCCATAAAAGCGCCGGATCGTTTTTTCCCGGGGCGTTTCCTCGGTAGCATCCCCAATCACGTTATCATTAAACACGACCTGCCGAATACTTTTGCCCGACCCCGTGATAAATTCCGCATTCTTTTGAGCCGTAATGGTCACCGGCAGACTCGAACCCGGGTCATTGGCATCGGCGGGCGTAAAGAACGTAAACACCACCGGCCCCTGGGCGATCGCCGATCCCTTGGACAATTCATAATCAATCCGCTGGGCCTCAAATCGTGCCGGTTTCTGGTCGGCCTTGTCGGATTTGCTGACCATCACCGCCTCGGTCGTACTGGTCAGTGTCACCGGCTCAAGCTGGCCCGATTCATTTTTGGCAAACTGAATGGTTGCATCGCCGGAAGTAAACGTGCCCTGCTCGGAATCAAACGCCACATGCCCTTTGAAGTCTGCCATCGACAGGGTATTTTCCGCCGCAAAACTCAGCACCGCCTTATCCGCCTGGGCCAGCGCCCTGCTCTGGTCTGCCTCAGAAGCAAACTGCACATCCCCCTCCAGCTCCACGCGGGCAAGCTGATTGCCCGGGTTGAATTCGAGCCGGGCCGACTCGGCCTGCGTACGAAGCGTGGAACTGTTTTTCATCTTGGCTTTCATCCCCCCGGCCAGGTTGACCGCAGCAAGAGCAATCTCACCCTGCGCCGACGACAGCGACTGGGCAAAAAACACATCCATTTTCTGCCCGAACGTGACCTCCGCAGGCCCCGACAGCGACGCCGTCTTGGGTTTGTCAGCAGCTTCGGTCGTGCCGCCTGAAGGCTCAAACACCATCCTGCCCGGCCCATCCACAAGGGCATAACTGTTCCTGCGGTCCCACAGCACATTGCCCGTCGTCTCCAGATACCCGCCGTCGGCATTCATATTCAGCCGCACTGTTTTTTCAAATTCACCCACAAACAGCTTGAGCACTTCCTGCGAGGGACTATATTGCAGGCTCTGACATTGCACCATGGTATAAGGGTTCTGGCCGGCCCCAGTATCCAGCCGCTGAATCTGCAGCGGCTTGCCAGTCACCTGAACATCCAGCGAAACGGCTGTCTTGCCATCATACACACTGTCCATCGGTTTGACCACGATCCCGCCATCGCAGGTGACAATCACGTCGGTCGTATCATCATCAGCCGGGACCTGCGGCAATCGGGCACGCTGCTCCCACGGCAGTTCACCTTCCAGCAGGGATTCAGGCGATTGAGCGGTTGCCGCTGCAGGCGGGGTCGTTGTCTGGGCAGACGACTGCTGGGCCGCTGGTTCATCAGAGGCCTCACGACCCGGCTGCGGCCCAAACAGTATATTCAAAATCGTAATTTCCTGCGCCCCTTTGATAATAGCCTGACGGGCATAGTGTATCTCCACGTTGTCACGCAAAGCACACTGATACAGCAGCGGCGCTGCCAGCCTATCCGTACTGTTCGGCTCCCCCGATGCCGTCTTCGCTTCCGAATCAACCGGTTGGGCTGATGCAGCCCCGCTCACCCCTTCGAGACTCGCCGTCCCGTCCCCGCTTTTTCCGGCCTCGGCAGCAGGTTCACTGCCGAATAACTTCGACGACACCGCATTTTTCAGCCGCAGATACTCCAAATCCTTGATCTGAAAATACTCAATTCGGCCATTGGCCGGGTTATGCATCATCAGCATCCCCTTGCCCACCAGTCGGGCCTGGGCCGATATCAGCTCCACCGGGCCATTGGTAAAAAACTCCGACCGCTCACTGCTGTAATTCAAATCATCCAGCAGAATCACCGTTTCAGTAAATTTCTGTCCTTCGACCGGAAGCAGCCGGATGACCACTTTGCCGGTCAACTGAGCATCCTGGGGAACCGGCGTACTGCCGCTGTCTTCCACCTGAATATCCCCCTTATCCGCATCCATCCGGCATCGAAACCGGTCTTCAAACACATACATATACGGCTTGAGCACCTGCCAGGTAGTGGATTGTGCCCCGGGATTCACCAGACGCTCAAAACCAAATATCCGCCGAACCTGCCGCGTCTGGGGATCCAGAATCGTATAGCGTGCCTGATTAACCCCGATAATTTTCGTCTGGTCAATCTGCCGGGCCTGCGGGTCATCCGGCAGATCGGGAATATCCCGTATCGACGACCTCTGCTCGGTCGGTAATCCCTTGCTGCCCGTCAGCCGCAGATAGCCCCAGAATAACAACGCCACAATGGCCGCGGCCACGATGCCGATGATCAGCTTTCGCACCATAATCAATTTCCTTATTTACACCAGATACCGCTCAATCGCCTGTTCCCATCGACCCGTCTGACGCAAAATATACTCAATCACCTCCGCGACCGCCCCATCCCCGCCGGCAGCCCGCGTCACATAATGGGCATACGGCTTGATTTCCTCGACCCCCTGTGCCGGCACCACCGCAAATCCCACCCGCCGCAGCAGCGGTAAATCCAGCCAGTCATCCCCAATATAAGCCACCTGCTCGGGCGTATATCCCGTATCCTTGAGCAATTGCTCAAAGGCCGGCAGTTTCTGCTTGCAGCCCTGCAGAACATATTTAATTCCCAGCTGTTCGGCACGGATTGCTGTAGCCGCCGTCTGGCGTCCGCTGAGGATGGCACTATCCAGACCTGCCCGATGCCACAGCGTCACCCGCTGGCCGTCCAGCACATTAAACCGCTTGCTTTCCGAACCATCCGAATGAATAATAATCCCGCCGTCGGTCAAGACGCCGTCCACATCCATAATCAGCAGTTGAATCCGGCCCAAATCCGCCTGTGTTCCGCTCATAATGCACCTGTTGAAGCTTCATCCCACAATCTTAATCGCCACGATATCCTGAACGTCAATCAGGCCAATGGGGCGATCATCACTATCCACCACCGGCAATTCATCGATTCGGTACCGGTGAAAAATCGCCATCGCCTCTGCTGCCAGTGTATCTTCCCGCACACGCTTGCAGCCGGCGGTCATAATCTCCTCGGCACGCTTGCCGAAGATCTCGTTGGTAAACCGCGTCATCGCTCGCCGCAGGTCTCCATCGGTAATAATGCCTGCCAGTTTTCCTTCCTCATCCACGACCATCACTGCGCCATGTCGTTTCTGCTGGCTGGTCAAATCCAGCATTTGCTGGACCGTCTGGCCCCGCTTGACCAGCGGAAGAGCCTCGCCGGACTTGAACCACATTGTCTGACCCACGGTAATCAATTTGGCTCCCAGTGCTCCGGCCGGATGGAACCGAGCATACTCTTCCGTACTGAAGTGCCGAGCCTTCATCACCGTCAGTGCCAGCGAATCCCCCAGTGCCAGCATGCAGGTGGTTGACACACTGGGCGCCAGCCCCAGCGGACAGGCTTCCGTCATTTTCCCCATGCACAGTGCCACATCACTGTGTCTGGCCAGCCGGCTTTGACTATCCCCGACAATCGATATCAGGCGTATTTCACGCTGCTTGAGCGGCTCGATGAGCCGCAGAATTTCGTCGCTGCTGCCGCTGTGGCTCAAGGCCAGCACCACATCATTCTGCCGCACCCGCCCCAGGTCCCCATGGACCGCTTCGGTCGGGTGCAGAAAATGACTCGGCGTTCCCGTGGAGGCCAGCGTACCGCTGATTTTATTGCCGACGATTCCTGCCTTGCCCACGCCCGTTACAATCACCGAACCGCTGCACGAGAATATCATCTCGCAGGCTTTTCGAAAGGCGGGCTGATTCACAATCTGTTCCAGCGAAGCAATACCCGCCGCTTCCGCCTGCAGCACCATCCGTGCATAATCCAAATCAAACATATTCTGATCCTGCTGAAAATGTCCTGGTTCGTCGCGGCTCAGAACGCCGCTTGAACCACGTATGTCTTTGGCTCATCAACGCATCGGGCCCGTCAGGGATAAACACAGTTCCCTTTCTGACCCACAGTCGCCGCTACACTTTCACGACGCTGCCCCGTTCATCATAACAGACCATCTGCAGACTCTGCAAGTCTGCCAGAAAGTCTGATTTAATCACAATTTGCACACCCGATCCCTGCTCCAGTTCAGTCAGGCTGCTGCGCCGCTGATTGAGCAGATACTCGGCCACCGGTGCAGCCACGGTGACTTCCACCCGCTTGACTGCCTCATGGCTGAGTGCCATTCGCACGGATCGCAGAATATCTGTCGCCTGCGCCATCGGACTCTTGACTGTTCCGGTCCCGCGGCAATGCGGACATCGATAGGTCGTGCTGGACTGCAGCGAAGGCCGCAGACGCTGACGCGTCAGCTCAATCAGACCGAAGGCACTCATCTTCAGCGCCCGCGTTCGTGCCCGGTCGGTCTTGAGTTCCTCCCGGAAGGCCTTTTCCACCGCCTGCTTGTTTTTACTCTCACGCATATCAATAAAGTCGCAGACGATCAGCCCTCCCATATCCCGCAGCTTCAGTTGCCGTACAATCTCTTTGGCCGCTTCCAGGTTGATCTTCAGCGCCGTCTGCTCGGCATTATCAGGCTTGCGGTATTTGCCGCTGTTGACATCGATGGTCACCATCGCCTCGGTCTGTTCAATCACCAGCGAACCTCCGCATTTAAGCTCCACCCGGCTGGATTGAATATTTTCAATCTCCTTTTCAATGTTGTACTTGTGAAACAACGGCGTCTTTTGATCATAAAACGACACCCGGTTTTTCAGCTTCGGCTGAACAATCGACACAAAATCCCGAATCTGCCTGGCGATCGCTTCGTTGTCGCAGACGATCTTGGATATCCGCGTATCAAAAATATCACGCACCGTCCGCAGAACCAGATCAGACTCCCGGTACAACTCTGCCGGAGCCTTTTCCTTTTCAATCCGCTTGGTAATCGCCCCCCACAGCCGATTCAGATACGACAAATCATTTTGCAGATCGCGTTTGGTTGCCGTCAGCGCTGCAGTGCGGACAATCACCCCGGCATTCTCCGGCAGCTTTAATCCGCTGACCGCCTCACGAAGCCGTTTACGCTCGGCTTCATCCTCAATCTTCTGCGAAACGCCGATATTATTCATCCACGGCATCAGCACCATATACTTGCCCGGCAGCGACAGATACGTCGTCAGGGTTGGCCCCTTGGTATTGATGCCCTCTTTAATAACCTGGACAATCAAATCCTGACCCCGCTTCAGACACCGCTGAATCAGCGGACGCTGTGTGACACTCTTGCGGCGACCGATATGTTCTTCTGTGTCCTTCTGCCCCGTATAATATCGCGGATGCAGATCACTGATATGAAGAAAACCGTTCTTGACCACGCCAAAGTCAATAAATGCCGCCTGAATCGCCGGCTCAATATTAACCACCTTGGCCTTATAGATGTTGCCCACCAGACTGGTCGTTCCGGCCCGTTCAATATGAAGTTCCTCCAGCACATTGTCGCAGACTACCGCCACACGGGACTCTTCACCCTCGCTGACATTAATAAGCATTTCTGTATTCATTGTTGTCCCTGTTTTTACAGTTCCTGTTCCTGATCCTGTCCATCCATCACATCCCCGGATGGCTCCGCCTCTTCTCCTTCGTTGCCATGTCGGGATGCTGTTTGCCATGCAATGCCGGTCCGTAGCACCGGCCGACATAAATCCTCCCGTCGCAACCCCAGCCATCCCAGCAATTCCTCGACCCGCGCCGTCCCCTGCCCGCTGAAGCGGCAGCGGACCTCAACAAACCTCTCATCCCAGCCGACACCCTGCAGATAGACGCCGATATCCACTGTCCTGCCGACACGTTCATCGGGACGCTGACGCACCACCTCCACCCGGCCTCCTGCCTCAAGGTGTTGCCGGCAGGCCTGGAGCCTCTGCTGGAAAACCTCTGTCCGACAGCAGGACTTCGGCTCCAACCGATACAAAATACTGCCCGGATACCGGCGGACCCGCCCTTCCAGAATCTCGGCATGATACACCCTGCAGCCTTCCGGAAGCTGGGCATTCATCCTGCACGGAAGGGCTTGAGCTTCGCCGGCCAAATCCGCCGTGTGCACCATCAGCAGTTCCTGATCGCCGTCCACCCCCACCGTTCGCGGCAGCGGAAGAGAAATCTTCGGATGCGGATTAAATCCCTGAGAATAGGCAGGCTCAATCCCTGCGCGCACCAGGGCCCGGCTCCACATCGTCAGCGTCTCCTGCTGCGATAGATAGCTTGGCCCCCCTGTGATTGAAAAATAAAACAACAGTGTTTTGGTCGGCTGCATGAGTCCTTTTCCGGGCCATCCGCTGACCGGCCTCCCGGCAGCAATGCCCCAGCTTTCCGAATTTTGTTATGCTCTTCCCGGCCATCTGGCCGGAGGATTTCTGGGTCCTGTATGCGTCGTCGATGAACCGGACACTCACAACTGCCCAGGCAGTATCTGGCTGGCCGCATCCCGCAGCAGATTCTTGATCTGCCGCTGCGAATCCAGTGTCGCCACGCGGCGCGCCAGCATATTGCAGTCCTCAATCGTCACCGAACGAATTATTTTTTTGATCTCCGGAATCATCGGCGGCGCCAGAGACAGCGTCCGAACGCCCATCCCCAGCAGCAGCATGATATATTCCGGATCCGACGCCACCTCGCCGCAGACACTCAAGCCGATTCCCGCTTTGCCGGCATCGTGAATCACACTGCGCAAAATGCGGACAATCGCCGGCTCCGCCGCCGAAAACAGCGTCGATACATGTTCATTGCCGCGGTCCACGGCCAGCGTATATTGAATCAGGTCATTGGTCCCGATACTGAAAAAATCACTCTCCGCCGCCAGATAATGCGACGTCAGCGCCGAACTGGGGGTCTCAATCATAATCCCCACGGGAATCTTCGCATTATATGGCACCGCATATTCATCCAGGTCTTCCATCACATCCCGCAGAATCATCTTGGCCTGCCGGAGTTCCTGAAGATTGGTTATCAGCGGAAACATCACCCGCACATCCCCAAGCACCGACGCCCGCAGGATGGCTCGAAGTTGCGTCTTGAAAAGCCCCAGATTCTGCAGACAGTACCGAATGGAACGAAGCCCCAGAACCGGATTGGCCTCCGGCGCCTGACGAATCGTCTGCGGCAGTTTGTCTGCACCCAAATCCATGGTGCGAATCACCACCGGCTCATGCGGAAACACCTTGACCGCCTGCGCATACGCCTGATAATGGTCTTCTTCGGTCGGCTCCGCCCCCCCATACAAATACAAAAACTCGGTCCGATAAAGCCCTATCCCCTCACCGCCCTTGTCGCGAACCATCGCCGACTCTTCCGGAAATTCGATATTGCCCAGCAGTTGAACCTTCACTCCGTCCCGCGTCTCCGCAGGCTTGTCCCGCAGCTCATCGAGCTGATGCACAAACAAGCTGACCTGCTGAGCATAATTGCGATACTGCCTGAGCGTCTCTTCATCCGGGTCCACCACCACCACGCCCCGGTTGCCGTCGATAATCACCATGCTTTCCGAGGTGATCCCCGAAGTGATATCCCCCAGCGCCACCACCGCCGGAATTCCCATCGTCTTGGAAATAATCGCCGTATGACTCGTCCGCCCCCCGGCTTCCGTGGCAAACCCCTTGACAAATGTGCGATTGAAGCTGGCCGTCTGCGTCGGCGTCAGATCATGGGCCACAATCACCACCTCGTCCCGCAGATGTTCCACTTCTTCCTTGACCTTGCCAAGCAAATGAACCAGCAGACGCCGTTCAATATCGTAAATATCCGCCGCACGCTCACTGATATAAGGATCGTCAATTCCCTCAAAATGAGATGCAATCTCGCGAAGAATGGTCGACACCGCATACTCGGCGGTCACACGCTCCTTGTCAATATAATCGGTAATCCGCTTGCGAAAGGACTTGTCCCGCAAAAAACGCATGTGAACGGCAAAAATATCTTTAATCTTGCCTTCATCAAAATGCTTGCGTTCACTCAGCTCCGTGAGGTCTTTGATGGCAAAGGCAAAGGCCCGCCGAACTCGCAGGATTTCCTTGGCCCGCTGAGAATCCAGGATGCTGCGGCGGGGAATCCGGTAATCTTTCGAGTCGATGACCATACATCGCGCAATCGCGATGCCAGGTGATACGCCGATTCCCTTCCTGATTTCCATATCCTGTGTTTACCCTTTTTCTACCCCGGCTGGTTTTGTGCCCGGAGGCTCTCCAAATAATTTTTCTTCGACCAGTTCGCGGATGGCTTTCAGAGCAGCCTGGGCATCTCGCCCCTTGGCACGAACACGCAGCTTCGAACCACAGGTGGCCGCCAGCATCGTCATCTGCATAATGCTTTTGGCATCGGCAGTCGTCACCTCATTACTAACCGAAATGTCAGACTTGAAGCTGCCCGCCAAATCCACAAACTGCATCGCAGGCCGCATGTGCAACCCTTCGGCATTCTTGATTTCCACCTCTATTTCGTGGACTGCTTCGTTCACAGCCAATAATACCTTCTCTGTCGGACCAGGCACATCTGCACCCGGCCCAAATTAATCATACGGACCTTACTGAAATCTGCCGTTTTACCACAGCAAGGCAGGAACTCTTGATGCCGGGATACCCGCGGCACAAAAACCGTCCCTGGCCACCGCGGAAAATTCATCTCAGGGATCTGCTTACTCCATACCGTCGCCGTCAGCATCCGTAATAATTTCCATGATCTCCTGGCAGGTCTGAGCCTGACGCAGAAAACGCCGGAAATCATCTTTCTGCAGGTTGCGGAACACCGTCTCCATGGCCTGCAAATGACGATCCGGATTGGTCGTCGGACTCACCAGCAGAATCACACTATATACCGGCTGCTTATCCAGCGATGAAAAATCAATCCCCTCCGCCGAACACCCAACCGCTGCCACCGGCTCGCTGACATCAGCACTCTTTACGTGAGGCACTGCAACGCCCTTGCCAATCCCGGTGCTGGCCTCATTTTCACGTTTAATTACAAGTTTGCTCACCGCTTCCACTGAATCTTTCGGAATCTTGCCGGCCTTACCAAGCACACCCACCAGTTCTCGAATCGCCTCATCGCGCTGCTTGGCTTTAAGACGAGCTACAATTGCATCTGAACATACAATATCCGAAAGTTTCATATTGTCCTCTCAAACAAAATAACCAGTTCTTCATCAAGGGGCCAACCATCTCCCCGAAACTGGATGATACATATCTCCTCAAGTGGTTTATGGTTGTGTAGGGAACGGAATGCCCGCCTACTCAGCTTTGGGCAACTCCACTTGAGGCACAAATTTATTATCACGCTGCTTTTCTTTAATCTTTTTCAGTTGTCGCTCCAGTTTATGCACCGCCATATCAATACACGTATAAGCATCGGGACCGCTGTCTTTGGCTACAATATCACCAAAATGCTCCGCCCGGGCAATGATTTCCACTACAGGCAAACTCCCCTGACTGGCATCCAGCAAGACATCAACATGGGATATCTGATCAAAAAACCGAGGCAGCTTGTCCACTTTCTCTTTGGCGTGGGCGCGAATTGCATCCGTTATTTCAATGTGTTTGCCGCTAATTGTAAATAACATAACTACCTCCTGAATCAAAAGAGTATTCCTGTTGCGACCACCATTCGTTTCTTACGTTATATATCCCGAATCTAATTGCCACGGTTCGGGTAGCAACATCCATGTTGCCCAGATCCCAACAACTCTAATTCGACTGCTTTCACAAGGTATTCTATCTCGCAGGTCTGCCGCGGTTCGACAGGAATGCGAAAAAGCCAATCGTTCATCACAAATTCCGACCCTTTAGGCACTGTCTTATGTGTGCTATCCTGTTCAATTTCAACCCTGATAAGATTGAATGTCCATTGAATTTGATACTGAAAAAACAACCGGTTCAGCCAACTCAGCAGACTCACTCATGCCGGCCAATTTGGCCTGGTCGCCCCCCAACAGATGCCTCATAAAGTCCCTCAATGCTTGCATTTGGCGGTCTTTACGACACGTTCAAAATATTGTTATAAAAATCCCAATACGATTCAAACGTTCCTACATCTTCAACAATGCCTTGGGTCCACACAAATGACCACATAATTGTCACTAAGTCTTATCAAAAACGGGTATTTATACCCTATACACTTTAGTTTATTTCCTGATGGTCGTCAATAGAAAATCGCCGCCCAATCTCGCTGGGCAGGTGTTTTCCAGACAAATGAACTCCCAGCCCCGGTAAGGACGCTATGATCCATACCGCCCTTTGGCACAACGCCAGGGCCGTCGCCGCTTCAAGCGATGCCCCCCCAAATTGGACAAACAATACAATCAATCCTCCTTCCATAATCCCTATCCCGGCAATACTAATCGGCACCGACCCAACCACCCACATCACCGGTAAAAAGACAAAATACCCCTCCATCGGAGTCGGGATCCCCATTTCCATACCCAAAAACCACATCGACAAGATCACTAACCCCTGCAGCATAAAGGTCAATATCAGCGACCCCGGCCCCAACAGCGGCTTTTTTACCAATAATATCCCCGCTTCCAACAGGTGAATCAATGCACTTTTGATATGCTGTAATACCTTATTATAAAATATGTTAAGACGATTTCGAACAGCAGGAACGGCCGCTAATCCTACCGCCAGCATCACCATGACCGCAAGCCCTGCCAGGATAAGACCACGATAGTCTGAAATCAGCCCCAAATAGTCTCTTTTTTTGTTGCTGGCAACAAACAATCCCTCTTGTCCGGCAAGCATAACCCCCAGAAACGCCATCAAAATCGTTGCTAACAGAGCTAATAGGCGGTCCACAAAAACACTAATCACCGCTGCCATCCGCCGGTGGGTATGCTTGGCCACATACCACGCTCGCACAAGATCGCCCCCGATGGATCCAGGAAGAAAATTATTGAAATATAGACCCAGAAAGGTTAGTTTTACAGCCGACCACAACGGAATATGGATATTCGAACTCCGCATAAATAGCCACCACCGAAACGCAAGAATCCCCTGGCTAACCAAAAATGCCGCAACAACAACCCCCAAAACCCACACGGAAATGTTGGAAAAGACCTTCGCTACTTCCTTGAAATCCAGCTTTATGGCTATCAAACAACAGGCAATCAGCGCAACCCCACCCCGCAAAATAATACTGATATGGCCGTTTTTGTTATTTTTATCGTCCTGCGTCACCCAGCTATCCCAAAAAATCCTTGTGTTTCCCGAGCATACCGTGTACAAAGTCCCCCTGCAAGAATTTCCAGCGGGAAATTACACTACCTTGTATATCGTCAATCAATGCAGGAAAAGATAACCAAGGTTTCAGAATTAGAAGACTGATTTTCACGGAGTGCATTATGGCAGCCAATAAACAGATTGAAGAAGGCCTGGATTTTACCCCGAAATTCGATGCCAACGGCCTGATCACCGCGATCGCCCAGGACGCTAAAACCAATGAAGTCCTAATGGTAGCGTATATGAATAAGGAAGCCCTCGACCTGACCCTTAGCACCGGCAATGCCGTCTATTTCAGCCGGTCACGTCAGAAGCTCTGGCGCAAAGGTGAACAGAGCGGCCACGTCCAGAAAGTCCAGCAGGTTCTGGTAGATTGCGACCAGGATTGTCTGATTCTTAAAGTCCTCGTCGATGAAGGCCAGTGCCATGTCGGCTACCAGTCCTGCTTTTACCGGGCCATTAAAAAAGGCTCCCTGACCGAAATGGAAACCATCGCCCGGAAAGTCTATGACCCCGAACAGGCCTACGGAAAAAAATAATCCTGGCCTGCCCCTTACCCCGCCAATCAAAGCCCCCTCTGGCACACCCGCCTGATGGGGCTTTTTTGTTACAATCCCCTTGACCATCAAACCACTGTTTTAGCTGAAAATCCCTTGACAAGACTCCTTTTGAGACTAAAACTGGTACAGGCCCTAAAGGACCTACAGGAATATCTCTGATAAAAGACAGAGTCAAACCTGTACCACAATTTCAAATACGGAGCGCGAATCACAATGAACACATTCATCAAGCCGGCGATTTTAATCTCATTGTCCCTTTTAGTAACCTCCCCCGTGTTTGCTCAGGCCTCCCAGCAGGACCGAGAACGCATCAACCAATTGACTCAGGAAGACCACAAACTGATGATGGACAAGCTGGGCATCGAATCCATCCGGCGGGGACCCTCCGGAAATCCCCAAGCCCCGGACGCCGCCAACACCGATGAAGCCAAAGTCCAGCCCTATTTTCTCCCGGATCCCTTGGTATTCAACGATGGAACCCGCGTGACAAAACCCCAGCAGTGGCCGGCACGACGGGCAGAAATTGTCGAGTTATTTGACCGTGAAATCTATGGCCGGCTCCCGGAACAGATTCCGCCGGTAACCTGGAAGGTCGTTGACGTCAACGAAACCACCGATGGCGATTTCCCAGTGAGGATCAAACAGCTTCAGGGGACGGTCGATAATTCCTCTTACCCGGCGCTTAAGGTGGTGATTCAATTAACCGTCGGCACACCTGCCAAGGCTAACAAGCCCGTTCCTCTCATTATGGAATTCGGTTTTAACTTTCCGGGACGCCCCGGTATGCCCTCGCAGGGCAACAGCAATACCCTGACCTGGAAACAGCAATTGCTCAAAGAAGGATGGGGCTACGCTATCCTGAATCCCACCAGTTTTCAGGCCGACAACGGTGCCGGATTACGCGAGGGGATTATTGGCCTGGTCAATAAAGGCCAGCCTCGGAAACCGGACGACTGGGGCTGCCTCCGAGCCTGGGCCTGGGGAGCCAGCCGGGCGATCGATTATTTCGAAACGGATAAGGATGTCGATGCAAAACGCATCGGCATCGAAGGGCTTTCACGCTACGGCAAAGCCGCTGCCGTTGCTATGGCGTATGAACCTCGGATCGCCATTGGATTCATCGGCTCCTCCGGCGCCGGCGGCGTCAAGCTGCTGCACCGTGTGTTTGGCGAGCAGGTGGAAAACCTCGCCGGCTCGGGCGAATACCACTGGTTCGCCGGCAACTTTATCAAATATGCAGGCCCCTTAACCCAGGAAGACCTCCCTGTCGATGGCCATCATCTGGTTGCCTTGTGCGCCCCGCGTCCGGTCTTTATCAGTTCCGGCTCCGCGTCCGTCGAAGGACAATGGGTGGATGCCAAGGGGATGTTTCTGGGCGGCGCCATGGCCGGTCCGGTGTACGAATTGCTGGGCAAAAAAAGCATGCGAACGATGCTGTTTCCGCCTCAGGAGACCCTGGTTGATGGGGATGTCGCCTTCCGCCAGCACGAAGGAGGCCACACTACCGGCCCCAACTGGCCGTATTTCATCGAATTTGCCAAACGCTATTTCATAAACTAAATACCGTCGATCCGGTACTTTCAAAAAGCTGGCAACGATCCATAGAGACGTATCCTGTTTGCAGATTTTCCATCGTCCTGATACAGTCCTAATTGACCCGTAATACCTTGAGTAATTCACGGGACAAGCGGCGGCTAATCTGAAAAAACAATCACAAAAAGATAAAATAGATACAGTAACATAAGAAGGAAAACAAGACCCCAGCCCGACGGAATCCAATTAAAGTAGATATGGCACAGCCGCATTATTTTCTTCTCTTCCGAAAATCGCTTGACATAGAAGAGCGTGTCAGGTAATCTATTACCCTCTTGTCTGCCGGCGTTGGCAGACAGGGAACCCATAACTTTTTCTAATTTGGAGGTAAAGTTTCTGTGAATAAGGAACTGGCCCGTGAACTCATCAGTGCGGGCGTGCACTTCGGTCATGCCGCCAGCCGCTGGAACCCCAAAATGGCTCCTTACATTTTCGGCAAGCGCGGTATGATTCACATCATTAATGTCAAAGAAACCCTCAAAGGTATCCTGATTGCCAAAAAGCTGATTGCCAGCATCGTCGCTTCCGGCAAGGACGTGGTGTTTGTCGGCACCAAGCGTCAGGCCCAGAAAGCCGTACAGTCGGCTGCCGAAGCCTGCGGCATGCACTATGTCAGCGAACGCTGGCTGGGCGGTACTCTGACCAACTTCCGCACCATCCGTTCCCGTGTGCAGCGTCTGGAAGAGCTGGAAGGTATGATGGCCGGCGGTCAGATGGAATCGGAAAGCAAAAAACAGGGTTCACGTCTGAAACGGGAGCTCAAAAAAATCACCGAAAACCTCGGCGGTATTCGCAAAATGAGTCGCGTGCCGGGTGTGGTTGTGGCCGTGGATGTCCGCAAAGAATACATTGCACTTCGCGAGGCCCGCAAGCTGGGCATCGCCACCATCGGCATCATTGACACGGACGCCGATCCGGATACCGTGGATGTGGCCATCCCCGCCAATGACGATTCGCTGAAGGCCATCGAAATCATTATGAACGAACTCGCCCAGGCTGTCGCCGAAGGTAAAACCATGATCAAGCCCGAAGACATGTCCGTCCAGGCTCGTCAACCACGACAGCGTTCCCGTCGCCGGGTTCTGGCCAGTGCGGGTGAAGGCGGAGAAGCAGAAGAGCAGGGCACTGAGTCGGCGGATACAACCCAGACCGAAACTGCCCAGTAACCGCTGTGTTACACTCGGGAAACAAAACCATAAATAGCTTTTGCAGGCCGGGACTCTGATTGTCCCGGCCCGCATCCAAAATAGGGAGAACTATACCAATGACAGAAATATCTGCTTCCGTAGTTATGAAGTTGCGCAAGCTCAGCGGTCAGGGTATGATGGACTGCAAGAAGGCGCTGGAAGAGACCAACGGCGATATGGACAAGGCGCTGGACCTGCTTCGCAAGAAGGGACTTGCCACCTTGGCCAAGCGTGCCGACAAAGAAACCTCCGAAGGCCGTGTAGTGCGTGCCGTCAGCGCCGACGGCAAAACCGTTGCTCTGGCAACATTGTGCTGCGAGACAGACTTTGTGGCCAACAATGATGATTTTAAGGCCGCCTGCGAAAAATTGTCGCAGTGTGCCCTGACAGTCGCTGCGGATGAAGGTGCCCAGGCCCTGATGGACTGTGTTTGTGAAGGCAAGAAATTCAGCGACCTGCTGACTGAACTGGTCAGCAAAACCGGCGAAAAAACCCAGGTTGGCAACTATATCCGGTATCGCGTGACTGGCCCCGGCATCATTGGCAGCTATGTTCACTTCAATAGCAAAGTGGCTACCATGGTCGAAATCGAAGCCTCCAGCGAGGCCGTCGCTCAGGCTCTCAAGAGCATTGCCAGCGATATCGCCATGCACATCACTGCGATTAACCCTGTCGCCCTGGATCGTAATTCTGTGGATCCTGCGGTGGTGGCCCGGGAGCGGGAAATCGCTGCCGAACAAGTCAAAGACAAGCCCGCCAACATGGTGGAAAAGATCGTTGATGGCAAGATGGCCAAATTTTTCAAGGACAACTGCCTGGTTGACCAGCCCTTTGTCAAGGATGATAGCAAAACAGTCACTCAGGCCCTCAACGATGCGGCCAAGGCTGCCGGAGGGACCGCTAAGATAAAGCGGTTTGTCCGATTTGAAATCGGCTAAGACCTGTGATAAAATAAGGCAACGGAAACGTTGCCTTTTTTGTTGGAATGTGATAGTATAGCCGACGTAAAAGGTCTGTTGAATTGAGATTGTATCTGTCCGGTCCAATCTCTGCGAGTACAACACGCCTGCGGCTCATGCGGCGGTTGGAGGTATCGCAGACAGATAACAATATCAAGCTGAAATGAATAAAGTCTCTGAAAGCCGTCTTTATATGGATAATAAAATACAGTATAAACGAGTCCTTTTGAAGTTGTCCGGCGAAAGTTTCTGCAAGCCCGGCGGATTTGGTATCGAAGGTGAGGCCCTTGAATCCATCGCCGAGCGGATTACCCGCATCTGCAAGCTCGGGCCGCAGGTCGCCATTGTGGTCGGCGGCGGAAATTTCCTCCGCGGCGCCACATTCTCCCAGAACAGCCATATTCCGCGTACAACGGCCGATTACATGGGCATGCTGGCCACAGTCATCAATGCCTGTGCCCTCCAGGAAACGCTCGAAAAGCTGGGCCAGCCAACCCGTGTCTGCAGTGCCATCGAAGTCTCGCAGATTTGCGAGCCGTTCCTTCGCCGCCGGGCTATCCGTCATCTGGAAAAAGGACGTGTCACCATCCTGGCCGGCGGGACAGGCAATCCGTTTTTCTCAACGGATACCTGTGCGGCACTGCGGGCCTCGGAAATCGGCGCCGACTTGATGATTAAAGCCACCAAGGTCGATGGCGTTTACACCGATGACCCCAAGAAAAACCCCGATGCCAAAATGATCGAAAAACTGACCTATCACGAGGTCTTGCAGAAAAATCTCAAGGTCATGGACCCGGCTGCTGTCAGTCTCTGCTGGGAAAACAAAATTCCAATTGTGGTTCTGAATATCTTCGTGGACGGCAATATCACCCGTGCCTTTCGGGGTGAAAAGGTCGGCACAATCATAACTGAATAAGACAAAAATGTCCTGTGTGGACAGCACCTGATTCCTGGAGTACAGATTATGTCTGCCAAAGCAATTTTAGCACAGCACGAAAAGAACATGGAAAAAACGATCGAAGTGATGAAAAATGACCTTCGGCAGATTCGTACCGGCCGGGCCTCGCCGGGGCTGGTGGAAAACCTGATGGTCGATTATTACGGCACTCCGACCCCGCTCAAGCAGCTGGCCGCCATTGCCTGCCCGGAGCCGGCGATGCTGGTCATTAAGCCTTTTGACGTCGGCTGTCTGAAGGATATTGAAAAATCCATCAAAGCCAGCGAACTGAGCCTGGCCCCGATTATGGACGGCAAGATGATTCGACTGAATATCCCGCCGCTGAGCGAAGAACGCCGCAAGCAGATCGTCAATCAGGTCAAGCAGCTCGGTGAACGGCACAAAGTCAGTGTACGCAATATCCGTCGCGACGCCATCAAACAACTGGAAGATGCCGAAAAAGCCAAGCAAATCACCGAAGATGAACGCGACAAAGGCAAGAAGGAAGCCGATGATATGACCAAAAAATATGTGGATCAGCTCGATCAGATGGTCAAATCCAAATCCGAAGAAATTATGAACAGCTAAACAATTCCGGCGGCGCGGCGGTTTTTCCGCTGCGCCTTTTTTCCGTACCGGCAATGCTGTTTGGAAAATGCGGGAGGTCTATCATGGAAGAAAAGAAGAATCCATCCGAAACCGTCAAGTCCGGGAAACACTCGCTCCTGAAAAAAATCATCTGGGCCGTCTGCATCCTGCTGCTGATTGGGGTTCTGCTGGTGGCCCTGCTGCCGACGCTGATTTCCACTTCGCTGGGCAAGCAAATCATCGTCAGCCAGATCAATCATGCCACCAATGGCAATATTCAGATTAACACGCTGTCGCTTGGCTGGTTTTCCGGCCTGAAGCTGTCCGGCGTAACCTTCAAAGACAGCACCGGCGACACTTCCGTCAGTGTCAATGAAGTCCGTCTGAATCCGAAATTATCGTCTCTGCTCCGCGGCCAGATCAACCTGACCGACGGCCTGATCGATAAGCCCCAGGTGGATATTCTGGTCAAACAGCTGCCTCAGAAGACGGCCTCGACCGAGCCTGAAAAGCCGTCCGGCCCCTCCGCACCCGCGCAGCCGATTGCGCTGCCGCTGGAAAAACTGGCCCTCCAGTTGCGTGAAGGGACCGTGGCGATTCGCACGGATAATCCCCCGCAGAAACTGGAATTCAAGAACATCTCCTCGCAGGTCGATATCAACCCCCTGGGCCAGGCCTCGAAGCTGTCCTTTGCAATGGCAGTCGGAGGCATGGGCCAGCAGGGTGATGTCAAGGCCCAGGGAAGTGTCACACCCGCCAAGGACCTGGCCCTCAAGGGTACCAGCGGTGATGTCCAGGTGGAGCTGGTCAATCTCAAGCTCGAAGATTTCAAGCCGCTGCTGGCGCTGGCCGGGCAGAAAATCGATATCGCCGGCCTGCTGAACGCCAAGGCCGATGTCAAGCTCAACGACGGCCAGTTCGAAAAAATCGCCGCCGACGCTACCATCGAGAATTTCAAACAGACTCTCGACGGCAAGACCACGACTCTGGAAAAGCCCGTGAAAATCAAGGCCCTGGCCGCAATGATTGACAATAAAATTCGCATCGACAATGCCAGTGTCGATTCGTCCTTCTGCACGGCCACCTGCAAAGGCGATCTGGAGCAGCTGACTTACCAGGCCAAGGCGGACCTGGCTGGCGTCCAGGCCTTCGCGGCCCAGTTTACGGATATGGCCGGCTACAAACTGGCTGGCTCGCTGAATGCCACAGGCTCGGTCACGCTCAAAAACGAAACGATCGCCGCAGCAGGTTCAGCCGATTTCCAGAATTTAGCCATAGCCAAAGGTGCCAATAAGATGCCTCCGTCGGCAGTGAAGATTAATTATGATGTCGTTCACGACGGCGCCGCCAAACTATTGAAAGCCAACTCTGTCGATGCCTCACTCGATGCAGGAAAGGTGGTTGTCAAATCCCTCTCGATGCCGCTGGATCCAGAGAAAATGACCCAGCTTTCTGCTCAGGCCGATATCAAGCTGGACTTGAAAAAAGCCCTTGATCTGGCCAAAGTCTTTGCCGCCGACAGTCTTCCGGCGGATTTGACACTGGCCGGTAATTTAAATTCAATCATCGATGTCAAACCGCAGGGGGCTGACATTGCGTTCCGTACCGACAAGACCGAGATTCAGAAACTCGCCATCGGACAGGGCACGGAGGCGCCATTTACACAGGACACCCTGACCCTGGTGGCCAGTGGAACGGTCAATCCCGCAACAAAGGCATTTTCAACCCAATTTGATCTGGAGGGCAAAAAAGCCCAGTCGCTGATGATCTTTAAGGGCACTGTGTCACAAAAAGCCGATCGGGAAAAAACGGCTCTGGCCGGCAGCATTGAAGCCGACTACGACTGGAAAGAGGTCACCGCCATGGCCAAACCCTTCCTGCCGGAAGGTCTGGCAATGGAAGGCAAACGCAGCGACAAAATCACCTTCGCTTCGACGTATCCATCCAGCGACCCCAATGCGATGCTGGCCAATCTCAATGCTGACGCTGCACTCGGTTTCCAGAAGGCCGATTTTAAAGGTCTCAAATTCGGCGCCACCGAATTGAAGCTTAACATCAAACAGGGACAGGCGGCGATTGATTTGCCCGATGCCGACGTCAACGGCGGCAAGGTCCGGTTCGCCGGCGATGTCAACCTCGCCCAGAAACCCATGGTGCTCAAGCTGCGTCAGCCTGCCGCCGTGGTCGAAAATGTCAAAATCGACGATGTCCTCAGCGCCAACCTGCTGCAGTATCTTCACCCGATTTTTGCCAAAAGCTCCAATGTCAGCGGCACGGCGAATCTGTCGTGCAAAACGCTGGTCATTCCCCTGGGCGGCGGCACTCCCAAAGATATCGATATCGAAGGCACCGTGGGCATGACCGATGTCAAGCTGACCAGCAAACTGCTGGCCGTCGTCAAAGAAGCCCTGCGGGATGACGGGTTGAATCTCTTTTCAATTCCCGCCTCGCCTTTTACCGTCAAAAACGGCCTGGTGAAGTATGACGATATGCCGCTGATGTTTGGGCGGACCTGGGGAATTCATTTCGGCGGCAGCATTGACCTGATGAATAAAGCCCTGAGCATGAATGTCAAGGCTCCAACCAGCAAGGCGGCTGATGCAAAGCTGGTGGTGGTGCCGCTGGCCGGTACGGTTGAAAATCCTCAACTGGATGCCGGCAAATTCCTGATGGGCAATATTACCGAACAGCTCAAAGAACAAATTCCCGCCAAAGATGAAAAAACCAAGGAGGCAATCGAAAAAGGTCTGGATATTCTGGACGGTATTTTGAAAAAGGGTCAAAAATAATGGCCGAACAAACATCCCCATCACAGGCCAAACCCCACCTCAAAAACAGGTGGTTTGGCTGGCTTTCGTTCTGGTCCGCCGACTCAGCCCATGAAAAAAGCAGATTCGTATTGCTGCTGCATGTCCTGCGGCAGTGTATCCGTCTGCTGATACTCAACCGCTGCGGCACTCAGGCTGCGGCGCTGGCTTATCATACCATCTTTGGGATAGTCCCGCTGGCGATTGTGATGCTGATGGTCTTCCAGATGTTCCCCGCCTATAAGACGATGGGCGACAAAGTCAAGCATCTGGTTTATGAGCAGATGAATCTGACCCAGATCACCTATCCTTCCGATGTCCCTGGCCAGACCCCGATTACTCTGGCAGCCAAAATTGACGAAATCACGGGGCAGGCAATCGCTAATCTCAACACCGGTGCGATTACCTTTATCGGCGGCGTGCTGGTTATCTGGGCGGCCATCGGTCTGTTGACAACCATCGAAAAAGCCTTCAACAGCATCTGGGGCGTACCGCGAAGTCGTGATTATCTGCATCGCGTCATCAACTACTGGACGATGCTGACACTCGGGCCGCTGCTGCTGGGGTTGGGGATTTATCTGAGTACACATCCGACCATTACCAAAGTCCTGGAATTCAGCGTCTTTCATTTTGTCCGCCCCTTGTTCAGCTTCATCATCAGTGTGGTCCTGATTTTCTGTCTGTATACCTTTATTCCCAACGCCCGGGTCAAACCCCTCCCCGCCTTATTCGGAGCATTCGTCGCCGCGGTCCTGTGGACAGCGGCCAAATTCGGATTTGGCATCTATGTAACCAAACTGATTCCCTACCAATCCATTTACGGTATTATGGGATTGATTCCCCTGACGGTCTTCTGGATTTATATCATCTGGTGGATTGTCCTGATCGGACTTCAGCTGACCTACGCCTCCCAGCATGTCCATTCGCTGGACCGGGCCGAGCAGCTGGCCTATCTCCGTCAGCGGCAGGCCAGCTTTGTCGCCACCGAACAGGCCGTCATTCAGATTATGCAGGAAGTGCTGGCGGCTTTTGAAGATAAAAACCGCAAACCCATTACCGCCATCGAAATTGCTGAGGTGACCACCCTCGATGCCGAATTTATCGAGCGGATTCTGGAAAATATGACCCGCTCCGGCCTGCTGTGCAAGACCACCGAACCGATTGTCGGCTATGTTCCTTCCACCGACGGGACCCATATTACGCTGGCCGATATCAGCCTGGCTGTCGAGCAGTCGTCGTTCAGGACCCAGAACCCCAAGCTGCAGGAAGTGTTTGCCCAGTTGCGTACGGAATTATCCAGGCATCACCTCAAAGACATCCTGTAGCATCGCGAGTGGTTATGCAGCAATGCGGCAGATGGCATCAAAGATGAATTTGAGGCCGAAACCTGCCATAACAACGCCGCAGAAAGCAAGAATAACCTGTTGTTTTTTGGCACCCAGCAGCGTTGTTCCATGAAACGCCCCAAATGACAAGATCGTCAGCCAGATCAAATCACAGGACCAGTGCACCAGTGTAAAAGCACTGAGCACGACAATCCCGGAATCATTGGCCTGCATTGCCAGGTTCAATCCCACCGTCGCCCACCAGAACAGAAAATACGGATTGGTTGCCGACAGGGCCATCCCCGTCAAAACTGGCTTGGATAGTCTGACAGCAGAAGCATTCTGCCCCGGCCCAGACATCTCCCGAATCGTCATCACCCCCAGATAAATCAAAAACAGTCCTCCGATCAAACCAATCGCCACCGCAGCGACATTGGTTTTCAATAGTGTCCCCAGCCCCAGGATCAGCAGGAATATCAGAGGGATTTCGACAATCCCGTGCCCGATGGCAATCCATGTTCCCGCCCAGCGGTTCTTCCCGCCCTGGGCCAGCGTCGCTGCCGTCACAGCCCCCGGCGCCATCACGCCGGATAACGATATGATAACGGTTTGCATCATGAAGGATAACATGAAGTATTCTCTCCCTATTTCGCTATCGTTCCGGCGGCGTGGTCAAGTTTGCCGCCGCCTGAAGTCCCGCAGACACTTCCGGCAGAATCCCGAGTTTCACATAGACCGGCCGCATGGTGTGCCGCAGTTCCGGCAGTTTTCGTGCAAACAGCGCTGCCCCCGCAACACAGAATACCCCGCCGATGATCAGCGTTTTCGGCGCCCCGATATGCGTGGCAATCGCCCCGGCCAGCAGGCTGCCGAATGGTGCCGTCCCGATAAACGCCATCACGTACAGGCTCATCACCCGACCTCGCTTGTCATCGTCCACTATCGTCTGGATCAGGGTGTTGCACGCGGCAATCTGCATAATCATCCCCAGCCCCGTGATGACCATCAGCGGCAAAGACAGCCATAACTGCCGCGACAGCGAAAACGCAATCAGCCCAAAACCGAAAACCCCCGTCGCCATCGGAAGGATTCGCTCCAGCCCCCAGACGCTTTTGCGGGATGCCAGATACATCGCCCCAGACAATGCCCCGACCCCCGCCGCAGTCATCAGAAAGCCGAACGTATGCGGTCCGCCGCCCAGAATGTTCCCGGCAAACACCGGCATCAGCACCGAGTACGGCATCCCCACCAGGCTGACCAATGCCAGCAGCAGGATAATATAGCGAAGTGGCTTGAAGCCATAAACATAGACAAGCCCTTCCCTCATCTCATGCAGGACATGACTCTTATGGGGCTTGGGCTGCTCGGTATGGATTTTCATCATCAGCAGCGAAGCAATAACAAACACAAAACTGACCCCGTTGACCAGAAAACAAATGCCCTCATTGGTAACTGCAATAACCAGCCCAGCCACAGAAGGCCCAATCAGTCGGGCGCTGTTAAACATCATCGAGTTGAGCGCAATCGCGTTGCCCAAATCCTCCCGGTTGTCCACCATCGTGACCACAAACGCCTGTCGCGTCGGCATGTCAAAGGCATTAATCAGCCCCATCAATACCGTCAGAATAATGATATGCCAGACCTGGATATGGCCGCTGAAAAACAACGCCGCCAGCAGAAAGGCCTGAACCATCAGCAGTATCTGTGTGACGATCAGGATGTTATACCGATTCCATCGATCCGTCAGCACCCCCGCAAACGGCGTCAGGATAAACACCGGAATCTGCCCGGCAAACCCGACAATCCCAAGCAGAAAGACCGACCCGGTCAGACGATACACCAGCCACGGCAGCGCAACCTGCTGGGTCCAGGTGCCAATCAGCGACAGCATCTGCCCATAAAAAAACAATCGGTAGTTCCGATACCGCAGCGAACGAAACATCACACCTATGCCCGTCTGTGTGTTGCCTTGAATGTGACTGAATGTCATTCTGGATAATGCAAACCTTGTTTCTATTTCATTTTATATGATTTTTTGTGGACAACCGACCCAAAATCCGTACAATCCGCCGCCGATGATTATACCGGTAAGAACTGTTTTGACCAACACCAAAAAACGATCTGATAGAATATGCAGGATATCCAGAAACTAATCAGCGGATTTCGACGTTTTCAACGGCAATTTTTCCACTCGGATGATACCCTTTTTGACCAGCTCCGCCGCAAACAAACCCCCAAAGTCCTCGTCATCGGCTGTAGCGACTCCCGTGTGGACCCGGCCATTATCACCGACTGCCGCCCCGGTGACCTATTTGTCATCCGGAATGTCGCCAATCTGGTCCCGCCCTATGAACCCGATACTCACTATCATGGCGTCAGCTCCGCCCTCGAATACGCCGTGCGGTTTTTGGAAGTCGAGCATATAATCATTCTGGGACATTCCCACTGCGGCGGCATCGATGCCCTCATGCGAAGCAGCGAACAAACCCCGATTGGTGAATTTATTGACCGTTGGGTGGACATTGCCCGCCCCGCCAAAAACGCCGTCCTCAAAGACCTGTCCAAAAAAACCACCGAACTGCAATGCCGTGCTTGTGAACAGGCCGCAATGCTGATTTCCCTGGAAAATCTGCTGACCTTCCCCTGGATTACGGACCGCGTCGAACAGGGGAAGCTCGCTATTCATGGCTGGTACTTTGACCTCGAAGCCGGCGAAATGCTCTCTTATAACCCTGAAAAAGGCCTTTTCGAAAAGCTGGTCGGCAATATCCGGTAATGCCGATTACTCCCCGATAATCTTGACCAGCACCCGTTTTCGCCGCATCCCGTCGAATTCCCCATAAAAAATCTGTTCCCACGGTCCCAGGTCCAGCTTGCCCTCGGTCACCGCAACCACCACCTCCCGGCCCATCACCTGCCGCTTCAAATGGGCATCGGCATTATCCTCATATCCATTATGCTGATACTGAGAATGCGGTTTTTCCGGCGCCAGCTTCTCCAGCCACACCTCGAAATCATGATGCAGCCCGCTCTCATCGTCGTTAATGAATACACTGGCCGTGATATGCATCGCATTGACCAGCACCAGTCCCTCCCGAATCCCCGACTCGGCCAGACATTGCTCGACAGTCGGAGTAATATTGATATAATCCCGCCGGTGCGGGGTATTAAACCACAGTTCTTTGCGATACGATTTCATGCTGTTTATCCTCAATAGAACTTAGGCTCAATCGGAGCATTGGAGCAATTCCACAGAAACTGATTGATAGCATTTTACCCTTACTTTTGTTTCTTGGGCGGCAACCGAGGGCATCCGGGTGCAATTATTGTCCGGCAGGAGTAAGAAAACCCGACAGCTTCATCCATTCCTCGCAGCGGTCGATCCAGCCTTCGGCAGGGCCGACGCCCTTTCGCATCCCAAAGCCATGACCGCCCTTAAGATAGATATGCATTTCGGCAGCCACTTTGACCTTGCGGCAGGCCTCGTAAAACATCGTACTGTTTTCCGGCGGAACGGCAGTGTCGTCATTGGCATGAACTAAAAAAGTCGGAGGAGTGTCTGCGGTAACCTGCAGATGGTTGCACAAGCTCTTGACCAGCTCTTCGGAAGGAGCATCCCCCAGCAGATTCCGCCGGGACCCGCTATGATAATACGGCGGCTCAAGCGTAATAACCGGATATACCAGAACCATAAAATCCGGCCGACAGGACATAGCATCGATTTTGTCTTTGGGCTCGTAAGCCGATTTTTGGAAATGCGTTCCAGCAGTGGATGCCAGATGTCCCCCTGCCGAAAATCCAATAATGCCTATCCGGTTAGGGTCAATTGCCCGCTCTTTGGCATAAAACCGGACATAGCGTATCGCTCTCTGGGCATCGGTCAGCGGGGCCGGATTCTGATAACCCTTGCCGTTATGTCGGTAATTCAGAACAAACGCGCTAACGCCAAGACCATTGAGCCACTCGGCCACTTGTCTGCCCTCATGATCCATCGCCAAGCCGCCATAGGCACCGCCGGGACAAACCACAACCGCCGCGCCAGTGTTAATTTGGGTCGGCACATAAATATCAAGATATGGCTTGTCTTTTTCCTCTGTACCTTTGGCATAGGGAGCCCCCTCAGGCCAGAGATATTGCTTTTCGGGTTGGGCTCCATACGCACTCCATAATCCGCCAAACAAAGCCATGACAGCCACTCCTCGCATCATCTGAATCATTGTGATTAACCTCCTGTTGAAATTGAATTGAGCTCCACATCAGCCATTATCAGTATCACTAACCGCCTTTTCCACGAAACTCTAATCGTTTGCTCATCTGCCGCTCACACAATTCGTTCATAATCCGGCCAAATGATCAGTATAACATGGAAACCGAAAGGGGCAACCATGAGTCCAGTAAAAAAAGAAGAACGATTGGTTCGGTATGAGCGGATTGAAAACCTGATGCTGATTGCCGTGCTCAGTGAAGAACCCTATCGCAGCCAGGCGATTGCGGAGCTGAAAAAACGACGCCTGCTGACCCATCCTGAAACCTTTGTTGACAGCTTTATGACCAACCTCGGGGTAGTCTGCTAACCCAGATACCGCAAGTATCAACGAAAACGGGCCTGTCGTGGACAGGCCCGTTGGATTGGCTAAGTGTAAGTAAAACCGAACTACGCAGGCTGTACTTTGATCGCTTCCATCCCCTTGCGACCCTGAGCAGCTTCGTATTGTACTTTCTGCCCATCGTTGAGGGTGCGAAATCCTTCGGAATTGATATTGGTGTAATGGACAAACAGGTCCTCACCGCCATCATCCGGAGTAATAAAGCCAAAACCTTTCTTCTCATTGAACCATTTCACTGTACCGATGCTCACAATTGCTCTCCTTGGCCCATATTGAGCCGCATTACAAACCCCTCGTGTTACCAAGCTGCCCGCGTCCCGAGGGAACTTGACGCGGCCTTGTTCCATTGGAAAGATTACTCACTTTTATCGGTATTTGTCAAAAAGGAAATCATCGTTTTTGTTAAATTAGGTATTTTTCCGGATATAGTGAGTCTTCTGTATTCGTATCGTAAACACTTGCAAAATAAGAATTTATTCATCAGAGCCAAACACTCGTCCTGACCGAGTTTTCTTGATGTCAGATCGCATTTTTTTGGACCTTAAACGTCGCTGTTTGGAGGCATAGGTCCTTTTTGTAGGTTTGCGATCTTTGGGTTTGATAAGGGCCTGAGCAATTAATCGCGACATTCGATCCAGTACATCCAGACGATTGGATTGCTGCGAGCGGTAACGATTTCCCGTGATTTGTAAACAACCGTTTTTGTCGATCCGATTTGCCAGCTTTTCTCGTACCACCCTTTTCTGCTCGTCACTGAGAAAACCGATCTCTTCTATATCCAGAATCGCTGTAACCTGAGTATTGACCTTGTTGACATTCTGCCCGCCTGGCCCCGACGAACGAGAAAAGATGAATCGGACATGCTCTTCTGGAATCTGGATATTACTCATACAAATATTATCATCAAAATCACATCCCCCTCTTGATTCCCAATGTCATTACCGCGGAATGAACATAAAAAAAGCCGGGCACAAAACCCGGCTTGGGAATCCCATCATCATATTTTATAACTGCAAATCCGCAGGATAACGAATCTGATCGGGCGAAACCGCAAACGACTGGCTCAGCAACTCAATCAAAGCTGAAATTCGCTTCAGCTGACTGCCGGTAACCGGACTGCTTTTGCGGTCGGCTATGACACAAATTCGAATCACGCCATCCGAGCCTGCTATATATTTCTGGTTGGCCCAGTTCTGGGTGTATTCAATCTGGCCGTCTTCAGCACCATTGCCGTTACAGACCAGGAAATGAAAACCGGTCAACCCCTGGCTGCGAAGCTGTGCCAGATCACCCTGATTGGTATGACTGTAGAAGATTTCAATCCCGTTCCAGGCAGCCTTCTGGGCTTTCATGGATTGCAGGGTGACAGCTTCAACAGAATCCAGTCTTAAATAACTGGCCAAGCTGTAAGCCCCCCGCGCAGGCTCATGGTTGTCCAGCGTCATCAAGACGACTCCCCCGACCGTCATCGATGCCATCAACGCGACTAATACCTTAGCTGTTCGTGCCTGATCCTTTTTCATAATCCATGAAGAACCTAAAGACAATAAACTTCTTACCTCCGATTTCATCCCTGAAACCGGAACCACTATAAAGCTCTTCGGCTTTCCCAAAACACTTACTATAACTTTTACAACAAAAATTGATTAACTACAATAAATTTTAACATATTTGTCTGACGATTGTAGTGACTTTTCCGACTTTTTTCCAAATTCCGTATTCATCCTGATATAACGCCTGTAACACGTTCCGGAGCAATGTCTTAGCAACGTCTCATAAAAATCCATCCTGCCATAGAATCAGCTCTGATTTGAGCATAAAATCCTTGACGATAGACCCAAAAAGTGAGATAAGAACATAAACGATTCCAAGGAGACTATTTTTATGTCGGAAATGGATGTAATTCGTCAAATCGCTGAAGAAACGATGAAGGTGCCCACCTTGACCGGGGTCAATGACAATTGGCTCTGGGACAGAACCCTGCGAATCCTCCGCAACGTCGAACACATCTGCCGGATGCCCGAATTACTGGATAAAAGTGTGCCGGTGGACCGATTCTGCCTGATTGCAGCCACCTATTTTGCCGATGCGGGATTTGCCCGGTGGGCCGATGCGGAGGATACCTCCAGCCGCCTGGTATTATCCGATGTCAGCCAAACCGATTTAAGAGACTTTTCCACCCAAATTGTGACCGACCGCCTCAGCGGGGCCCTGGCGGGACCCAAAATCGAGAAAATTGACAAAATCATTGTCGAGTCCTCCAATCGCTTTACTGAAATGATTGAGGCCATGATCCTGTCCGATGCCCGCAACCTCGAAGACATGGGGGCTGTCGGGCTTTATCACGAATTCCGCAAATACGTCATTCATGGCAAAGGGGTAGCAGAGGTTCTGGACAGTTGGAAGCGTAAAATCGACTACCGTTACTGGCAGGCCCGGCTCAAGGAAAGCTTCCGGTTTGAGTCCGTCCGCAAGCTGGCGGAGCGCCGGTTCAGTGCCGCGGAATTCTTCATGAACCAACTGCAGGTCGAACACAGCGCACGCGACCTCGAAGAACTGCTGCTGGAATCGCTGGATAAAGGCGGCAAATAGACTCCTGAATAAGAAACCTGTATCGCATGACACATAAATCTATCATTGCTATTTATCCCGGCTCATTTGATCCTATTACCAATGGCCACCTGGATGTCATCCGCCGCGGAAACAAGATGTTTGATTCCCTGATTATCGGTGTCGGCCAGAATCCCGGCAAAGCGGAACTGTTTACCATCCAGGAACGTGTCGAGATGATTCGGGAACTGGTCCAGGATATGCCGCGGGTTACCGTGGAAAGCTTTGAGTGTCTGACAGTCGAGTTTGCCGCCCGCAAGAAAGCCGATGTAATGCTTCGCGGCCTTCGAAACCTCTCGGACGTACAGTATGAATTTCAGCTTGCGATGACCAACCGTACCGTCGCGGGCATCGAAACGGTCTTCGTGATGACCAGTGAAGAATTCGGCTACATCAGTTCCACCATTGTCCGGCAAATCGCCACCCTTGGCGGCGACGTATCCAAGCTGCTGCCGCCGTCGGTCTATTCACGCCTTCGCAAAAAACTGGCCAAAGAGCCCCAGCAGGCCCTCAACGACCTGCCGGAATAGCCCCTTTTATGGATTACAGGTCAGGCAGGGACGACGTCCCGAGGCAACAGCATCGTCTCGTTTGCTGAATGTCACTTTGGTATTGTCCTTCATCCTGCGGACATGGGGACAGGTGGGCTTGTGAAACACCTTGCCGTTCTTTGCAGCAACAAATCCTTCCTCCTGGGCCTGTGCAGATGGGGTTTGCGCAGCAGGGTCCGCTGAGGGGGCCTGTCCCTCGGATGAAGCAGACGTTTTGGGCACAATCAGACGTTTTGCATAGCCTTTTTCAACCAGCATCTGGCCCAAATCTCGTCCTTCGACTTCCACATCTGCCACCAAACAGAAACTCTGGCCCCGCTGAATAGATGTTAACAGCACTTGCGGCACCTGGGGCTGATTCGGGTCGGAGGGAACCGGCTTTTTACGCAATGCGGCATTCAGCATATCCAGAATATATTGCCGCACAGTCAGGTCAAAAGCCTGCTGGGGTTCCAGCCCCCGAATCTGAACAGGCATGTCCCTGCCGATGATGGCAGGCCAGTCAGCAATATCACAATAAATGCGGCACTGGGCATCCACGCGAATCACCGCCTGCACCACTGCCCTGCCGTAGTCCGGGGCCTGCTGTTGTGCTGATTCGGAAAAGACCGCCGAACCCGTCAAACACAATCCCGCCAGAATAATCCGGCACATCCTTCCAGCCATTGTCGCTCTCCTATGCGATTGCTTAGTAACCCTGGTCCTGATAGGCAGGACGCTTTTTCTGCTGCCCGGCGAAACGTCCGCTGGGCGCAACCGTTATTGCTTCATCAATGCGATGATTTGATCCAAGTCGTTGGGGGCCTGCACCGGCGGATTGGCAAATGGGCCCTGCTTTTTGCTGTGGTAGTTGACCGTGGCATCCGGGTCCTTGAGGACATGACCGGTCAGGACACAGGCAACACGGGCATTTTTGTCAATCGTGCCATCGGCCAGCAGGTATTTCAAGCCCGCAATGGTCGCCGCAGAGGCCGGTTCACAGCCCAGGCCGTATTTGCCGATCTGGGCCTTGGCATCAAGAATCTCGGCATCGGTCACCGAACGGACGATCCCGTTGCAGACATCCAGCGCCCGCAGGCATTTTTTGAGATTGACCGGACGGGAAATCTCAATCGCCGAGGCAATGGTGTGGGGCTTGTAGCCGGACGCATCGAGTTTGGCGTAATAGGCATCGATTTTGGCATGATCCACACGGCTGTTATTCCAGCTCAGTCCATAGTCATTCACCAGCTCGGTCAGTGTATTGGCACCGGCGGCATTGATAATGGCCAGACGCGGAACACGGTCAATCAGACCAAGCTGTTTGAGTTCCATGAAGGCCTTGCCAAACGAGCTGGAGTTGCCGAGGTTGCCGCCGGGAACGACAATCCAGTCGGGAACCTGCCAGTTCAGGCCTTCGAGAATACGGTACATAATAGTCTTCTGGCCTTCCAGACGGAAGGGGTTGAGCGAATTGACCAGATAGATATTCAGTTTGCGGCAGACGTCCTGGACCTGTCGCATGCAGTCGTCAAAGTCACCGCGAATCTGAATGGTATAGGCACCGTAATCCATCGCCTGGCTGAGCTTGCCGTAGGCGATCTTGCCGTCGCCGATGAAGACCGTCGCCTTGAGTCCGCAGGCCCGGGCATATAGGGCCATCGAAGCAGAGGTATTGCCTGTCGAAGCACAGGCACTGGAAATGGCCTGGACCATTTTGGCATGGGAAAACGCCGCGGTCATACCATTATCTTTAAACGAACCGGACGGATTCATCCCCTCATATTGCAAAAACAGTCCGGACGGATTCATCCCAAGCTCACGGGCCAACCCACAGGCCTGCTGCAGAATCGTCTGCCCTTCCCCCACCGAGACTTTGCATTCGTCCGGGCAGAAGTTCAGCAGATCACGAAACCGCCAGACTCCGGAAAAGTCCAGCCGGTCCAGACGATTGGCCCAGCGCTTGCCGAAATCGGACAGCTTGGAAGGGACCGGCACCTTATTCCAGTCATAGCAGACATCCAGCAGGTCACCGCACTGCGGACACTCAAACATCGTCTGCATACAGTCAAACGTCGCCCCGCAGGCGGGGTTAATACATTTCTGAAAGGCTGGTTGATTTACATTTTTCATAAATTAAGCCTTACTCCAGTTATTTATTTTAAGTTGTTATCTCACAAAGACATACAGATTATAAACAGAGATCAGTTATAAATAAATATAAATAAATATTTTCCGTATCCAGACAATCTACATCTTTTTAATCCAAATGGGTTTCCGTCTCGACCCTATATTCCAGATAAGTTGATCCCTCGACATTTTCGATAGGATGTTACTTATTTTATTTGTTTTCTGCGAAGGAGTCAGTACTTCGGATAATTTATTGAACAATAATTCGTCTATTTCTTTACGTGAAGCCTTCCCGTATTCGATTAAAAAAGACAAGATCATTTCAATATAGTGCTGATCGTCAAATGGGCGATTTTTTATATATTGGGCTTTTTGATTCACTTCAGATGCGACGAAAGAAGAAATATATATGTTGGGGTATCGTCCTTCCACAAGCCGAAGTTTTTTTAAATAGTTGCATTGCTCTCTGATAAGATCCTGATGCTTTTGAACTTTATCTAAAAGCATAACGTCTTCGAGTGTAAGCTCAGGCTTGCGAATCAATAAGCGAGTATAGTTTTCATCCAGTATCTTGCCTTGAATTCGTACCGTTACAGAAGGCCCGTAAGTATCTTGACCATTTGAAAATTCATAATCCGGCAGTGGAAAAAAACGTTCTCTTTGTTTTTCAAACATTTTGCGTATCCCGCTGCCGATGGTATCAATCATTTTCAATTGCACCATCGCCTGGGCAAGAAGCGGATTTCGATATAGCAAAGGTGGAGAATTTTCTCTAATCACGGCCTCGATGCTGCCGGGTATAAAGCTGCCCGGATTCGTAAAGATTAATTCATCCGGTTTTTCAGCGACAGAAATACGCCCTCGTAAAGTATAATCCTGATGAGCAATGCAGTTGTGCAGCGCTTCACGAATGACATAAGGATCGTACCTGGTAATTTCCGTTGGAAACAGCGTCCCGGCCGGCAAATAACGGTAGTTTAAATTCCGTATATTGGCCAGCACTTTGTCTGCCTGCAAAAGAAAGGGAGGGCCGTAATGTTTATAATCCAGCTCTGTATTTTTATCATTATATACAACCCAGGTAATCTGAGCTTGCGAAGGCGAAAGAAACGAGGCTGCCTCAGGCCGACCAAGAAGCACTAGTGCCGCTCGTGTTAATTGTCCGCGGACAGCCAATTTAATTTTATTCAGGAAAGTGATATCATCCCATTTGTCAGCTTCAGCCTGTTGTTCTGGATTTTTTTGCGAATACAGTTCTCTGGCTTTCCGGACTGCATCCGGGTGTAAATCATTAACAGAGGCTTCAACACAGATATCCGCCGACCAGTCTTGACGGGTGTTTTGACTGCGAATCTGTCCGATCTCTTGCAGATTTAACGGCCCCAGAGACTCTCCCTCTCTGCCGTAAAAATGTCCCTCCCATGATGTCGGTATTCCCTGTGGAGCTGCTGGAATTTCAAATAAAATAACACGACCCTGAGGAAACTGATATTCATAAATTTCAGAAAATGTTATCCGATTATTTGTTTTACAGGCAATTTCGTATTTGAGCTTATTCAGATCACCTGAAGCAGAACGGTAGGAGGTTCCAACGATACGATGCTTTTTGCTTTCAATTCCAAAAAGAAGGTAGCCGTATGGCTTTCGATTCAAATTCGCTTCATTACTTAATGCAGAGAAGTATTGTCCCAGTTTGCTGAAATCAAAATTGATTTCAGCAGATTTAAACTCAATCCACTCGGTCTCATGGGGCAGCTGAAGCAGGGCTTCAATTTTTTGTCGAATTTCTTCCAGCTGCATTTATTGCTCCATTAACCCTGCATTTAATTGCTCCACGACGGCCGGCAAATCGGCAATTTTTTGAATCTCGATAACCCCGGCTGGGGCGGTCTTGTGCCGATTGGCGTGGATGCGTTTGAGAACCGGCCTCATTCCGGCGGCAATGGAGCCTTTGATATCCGTATCGAGACGGTCACCGACAAACAGAATCCGGCCTGGTTCAACACCGATTTGCCTTGCGGCATCCAGAAAAATGCGAGGGTCGGGCTTGCGATAGGGAAAATCGCAGGTATAAAGCTGGACCGGAAAATAGTCCAGAATGCCTACCTGAGCCAGATGCCGCTGGAGGCTGTCTTTGTTGACAAACGTATTGGACACAATGCCGAGTTTCAGGCCCATCGCACGCAGGGTGCTCAATGTCTCTTTGAGATTCGGTTCGGTAAAGGCCTCCCTGCTGAGCGGCTCATACCAGATCCAGTTAAGCTCCTTGTATTGCTGGTCACTGAGAGTAAAGCCATAGCGTTTGCCATAGCCTTTGAGCAGTTCAAGGGAATCAAAATCATTGCCGGTCAGGGTCGAATAAATCAGGTGCAGATACAGGCCGAATAAATGCTTGAGCCGATAGCGAAGAAAAAACGGTACCGGCTGGGCGTGTTGTTTCAACCAGGCATAACTGGCCCGGGCAGAGGCGGCAAACAACCGGTTCGTACGCAATTTGCTGAATTCCAGCAGCGTCTGCCCCAGGTCAAAAAGAATCGCCTCAACCACACGCCCGGCCAAATTTACCTCCGGGGCGGAAGTTTATCGCCAAACAATTCTTTCACCCATTTTTCCATTTCCTCATCGGAAATCGCAGAAATACGATCCGCGGTGTATTCGGCGTCGATCTTGTCTTTGATCGCCAGCACATACGGGTCGTGCTTGGGAATATCAATGACATACCGTTCTTCGATCCAGTGTTTGATGCCCGCTGCGCCGGATTTATCGGTAATGGCAACACCGACGGGCCGTTTGAGCAGTTTGAGCGTATCAAAGCAATTGTATATCTCTTCGTTCTTCAACAGGCCGTCGGCGTGAATCCCGGCACGGGTCACATTGAAGTCCTTGCCAACCAGAGGATAGTTGGCAGGCAGATTGAAACCCAGTTCCTTGTTGGCATAATTGGCCAGATCGGTAATCGCCGCATAATTCACCTTCGGGTTGGTCCCGCGAAGCTGAGCGTGTTCAATCACCAGGGCTTCCAGAGGCGGATTACCGGTGCGTTCACCCATACCGAAAATCGAACAGTTTGCGGCCTTGCAGCCGTACAGCCAGGCCGCAGCGGCATTGACTTCCACTTTGTGCAGGTCGTTATGGCCATGCCATTCGAGCCATTCACCAGGCACACCCAGCTGACGCAGGGCATACACCATTTTCGGCACACCGCGAGGCAAAGACGCATTGGCAAACGGCACACCAAAGCCCAGGGTATCGCACAGGCGAATCTTGACCGGCGTTTTATATTGCTGCGACAACTTCATCAATTCGGCGGCAAACGGCAGAATGAAGCCGTCAAAATCAGCACGGGTGATGTCTTCCAGATGGCAGCGCGGCAAAATGCCCGTATCGAGGGCGGCCTTGACAATATCCAGATAAGCCTGCATCGCCTGAGAACGGGTCTTCTTCAATTTCAGGAAAATATGATAGTCGCTGGCACTGGTCAGAATACCGGTCTCTTTGAGTCCCAGTTCCTTGACGATTTTGAAATCGGCAATCGTGGCCCGAATCCAGCCGGTGATTTCCGGGTACTGATATCCCCGGTTGCGGCACAGTTCCACCGCCCGGCGGTCTTTGTCGGAATACAGGAAGAATTCACTCTGGCGAATCAGCCCTGTATCACCGTCGATAGCGTGCAGATAATCAAAGATTTTCAGAACCTGTTCAGGGCTGTATGGGGCGCGTGCCTGCTGGCCATCGCGGAATGTGGTATCGGTAATCCAGATGTCCTGAGGATTCTCCATCGGCACCGAATCGGCATCGAATGTGACCTTTGGAAATTCCGTATAAGGAAACACGTCACGATACAAATTCGGACGATCGATATCCTGTAACTGTACTGGTTTTGTCATAATTGACCTCCCGAAAATCTCGGTTTCATTCGTGACCCATACAGGCCTTCTCTTCTATCCGGCAGGCTACGACTGTAAAACCGTAGCCGAGGTGGGAATCGAACCCACACGCCCTTGCGGGCAGGGGATTTTAAATCCCCAGCGTCTGCCTTTCCGCCACTCGGCCGGATTTGCACGAACAGGGATTGACCCTGCTCAACAGCCCCGGCATTATAGGAAAAAACAGCCTTTTTGCAAGATTATTAGTTCTTTTCCTTACCCAATCTGTCAAAAATACTTTGAAAAATGGGTTTTTACTAAATCAGAATCATTCTTTAATAAGAATTATTCGATTGATATATCCAAAAAGTTCACCACAAATTCCAAATAGAGTTATTTTTTACCACAATATCAGAAATAACAACTATAAGCACTACTTATGATGCTGTAGAAACCAGGCATACAATTCTGGGTTATCATACGTTACGGTCCAGGAATCATGATCGGCGTCCGGATAAACCGTGAACTTGACGTTTTTGTTGCCCCCCTGCTGGTAAGCCTTAACCATCTCTTCAGAACGACTCAGCGGCACAATATTGTCTTTGGCACCGTGAAACGCCCAGATGGGCAATGAGCCGGCATTATATCGTGCCAGAATGGCATCGCCACCCCCGCAAATGGGTGCGGCCGCGGCAAATTTATTGGGGTATTTTGCAATCAGGGTCCAGGTCCCGAATCCGCCCATGCTCAAGCCGGTCACATAAAGCCGATTGGTATCAACACTGTATTTTTCGCAGACATCATCGACCAGAACGATCAGATCCTCGGCCAGATTGGGCCACCAGTTGTTTTGCGGGCATTGTGGAGATACAATAATGAATTCAAAATCTTTACCCTGGGCAGCGAGCTTGGACGGACCGTGAGCTTTGAGCTGATTCAGATCGCTGCCGCGTTCGCCGGCACCGTGCAGAAACAGAATCAAAGGCCATTTTTTATCAATTTTGCCGTAATCTTTAGGCAGATACAGCAAATAATTCATCGTCACATCCCGGCAAACCGACTTGGTCATGGTTTGGGGATGCTGGCCGGTTTGAACAGAGGTGTGTGCTGTTGTCGACGAACAGCCCGCAAGCGTAATGATACCTGTTGTGATGCTCACGATCATTGTCCTTAACATTAGATTGTCTCCTGATGAGTGTCCTGTAGCCTTCGTAACGGTATTAGATGTATATCATCTTTTTTGTCATGCCGCCGTCAACAATAAAATTCTGGCCGGTGATAAATTCACTCTGCACCGAACACAGGTGCAGAACCATGGCGGCGATATCGTCCGGCCGGCCCACGCGTCCTGCGGGATGCTGGCTGTGGTCGGCTTTAGTCAGAGGCGGAAAAGCAGGCTTTTCCGTATAGTTGCGTGTGTCGATCCAGCCGGGACTGATGCAATTGACCCGAATCGCAGGCCCAAGGCTAACCGCCAAAGCATGAGTCAGACCAACGATCCCCGCCTTGGATGCCGTGTAAGCCTCGGTATTAGCCTCCGACATCAACGCACGCGTCGAGGCAATATTAATAATGACCCCCCTGCTTTTTCGGAGATATTTGGCAGCATATTTGGCACACAAAAACACGCCGGATAAATTGGTATTGATTACATTTTTCCATGACGTATAGGTTAATTTTTCGATGGGTTTATTATCCGCAATTGCAGCATTATTAACCAGATAATCAATTTTGCCGGCTCGTTTTATGGTTTGCTGAATCATAAAACGCACAGATTGCTCATTTGAAACATCAGTTTGAATAAATATGGATTCTGGCCCAAGGAGTTGTTGTGCTTTTTTTCCCAATACCGCATTCTTTTCAGCGATAATGACACGTACCCCCACGGCGATAAAATAGCGAGCAATACACAAGCCGATTCCCTGGCCGGAACCGGTGACAACTGCTACCGGATTTTTAACGCTACTCTTTTTCATCGCATCCATCCTTTCACCGTATTGCCTGGGTGGTGTAGTGCGGCAGGCTCAGGCAATTATGCCGGTACGATAATGTCGCATTTCCTGATTATATTGTCGGGCCTTGCCATCAAGAACCTGGTCCAATCTGGCCCAGAAGGCCGCGGAGTGATTTTTGTGCTCGGTATGCACCAGCTCATGCAGAATAATGTAATCCTGCAGATGTGCCGGCAGCATCAGCAGATGAATATTCAAATTAATGTTATTGCGCGAAGAACAACTGCCCCAGCGGGTTTTCTGGTTGCGAAAGGTGGCTCTGCGATAACGAAAACCGTGCCGGCTGGCCAATGCTTCGAGTCGCTGAAATAATCGATTCTGGCCGTCAATGAGGTCCTGAGCAGAAAACGGACAAGCCTGCTGATGCTGGCTGAGTCTGTCCAATTTATTCAAGATTTTCTGAATCCAGGGCTGTTTGGAGCGAACAAAGTCTTCAGCGCACCCGACAGAACACATCCACGGTACCGTAACAAGGATCGTTTTATCGGGTCGAATAGTGATGCGTAGATTCTTTACACGATGTTTACGGATAAATTGTATATGCCCGCCGGATAAACCCAGCGAATCGGCTGTCATGGTCATTTTATTCCCGAAAAAAATACCAATACACTGAACACCTGCACTGCCCACACTATATCGCAGACAAAGCCGTTTGAAAAGAGCCGATTTGTGCGCATAAAAAAGCCTGCGAATCCCTCCGGAAGCAATCGCAGGCAATTATCACCCTCCAGACTCCAAACCAGTCCCGATTGGAGTATAGTGCCTATTATGCGAAGAACAAGAGGGCATTTCAATCAGGATTATTCCCTAATTTTAAGAAAAAGAATGCTGAGCAGAACAGCATTAAATCACGATACAGACAGTATCTTTTTTTGTCTTCGACTCCCCCATACTGTCGTAAGTCATTTAATTTTCAATACCTAATCACAATCCTGATGTTTTGGGAACAGCCGATGCAATATCACGTACCGAAGGTTACTCATCCAGATTTTTGCCATCCAGAACCTTAATCGCCAGGAATTACCCAGCAGGGATTTGGCCTTATGGAGGATTTGGAACGCTCGCTGGTAATTGTGTTGGCGGGTGTGAATCAGGGCTGCCCCCAGATACGCAGACAAAACACGGACATCAACCTCAATGGCATGTTCCAGAAACTGCAGACAACCTTCGAGGTCGCGTCGATGCATCAGGATCGCTGAGATGCCAAAATACGCCTTGCCCTGTTCGGAATTGGAGTCCAGCAGCCGCAGAAAACAAGGCAATGCATCGTTGTACTCGCCCAGCCGAATCAGCATTTGTCCGATCGACAGCATAACCTGTTCATCGTCACAGGCCAGCTTGATTTCCTCCCGCAGCAGCTCGGCAACCCCCTCAGGCTGATTTTGCCACAAGAGAATCTGGGCCATACGAAACCGCGGTCCGGCCAATTGAGATTCAGTCATTTTAGCTCTGCTGTACCACGTCATCGCCTCACAGAGATCTCCATCCAGCCGACAAATCTCCCCCAGATAAAACATCGCCACTGCACAATCGGGTCGAAGTTCCAGAATCCAGCGAAATTTTTCAGCCGCCCCTGCCCTCTGTCCCTGTTCCAGCAAAAAAACGCCATAATCGGTCAGGACATCAATATGGCCGGGGTTTTTCCGTAACTCACAAAGGAAATGCTCTTTGGCCTTATTGAGTTGGCCGTCTGCCCAGCAGGCCTGGGCAATGCGATAGTGAATCTGCGGGTGCGTCGGCTCCAGCTCGGCAGTTTTTTCCCAGCACCAGATGGCCCGCACATAATTGCCGCGGGAAAACAGTGAATTGCCAATATTATAAAAACAGATGGGGCATTCCGGATTGATCTGCTGGGCCAGATAAAACATCTGTTCAGCCTTCTCGTGCTGCTCCATTTCCGTATAGGTGACAATTCGGTTGCAGTAGGCCGGTTCATAGGAGGGGTCTAAGGTTTCGATTTTTTCAAAGGTCGCCACAGCCAAATCATATTGCACCGTTCGCGTATAATCCACAGCCAGACAATTGAGGATTTCCAGGTCGTTGGGAGCCAGCTCCAGGGCCTGTTGATAGCAGATGATGGCCTCTTCATATCGTTCCATCGCATCCAGGGTCAGACCGCGATTAAAATGCCAGGCCACACAGCCGGGGTTCATTGCCACCGCTTCATTCAGCTTATCGAGGGCCTCCTGCATCCGTCCGGATTCATAGAATTCGTAAGCCTCTGCAACCTGCTGTTCGGCCCATTCCCAGCTATTCAACCCGCTGTCATCTTCATCATAAGATGATTCTGTCATATTCTATCCGCTTTTCTGATATGCGTTTGAGTTTTCTTAACTACCGTAGTTTCCGCAAGTTGTATCGGCCCGCTGCCGCCGTGTGCTTAGCCGACAGTCGGGATTCTGTAAGCAAAAATGATTTTAAAAAAATTTTTGCTGGCATCAGAGGGCTTAAGCCCTTATAATTTCAGAGCTTAAGAGATATCCAGAAAAGTCCCTGTTTGGCGAAATAAACTTTTTTTAACCGCTCGCCCAACAGGGTCCGATAATCAGAAAAAACGTCAGGATTAGAAACCCATACGACACTATTATGGAGCCCATTTATGGTTAAAGAGATTAAAGGTCAGCTCGTTGCCGGCAAGCACAATTTCGGCATCGTAGTCAGCCGATTTAACGAATTCATCACCAGCAAACTGCTCGGCGGCGCCCTGGATTGCCTTCAGCGGCACGGCGCTGCCGACGAACAGATCACGGTGGTCTGGGTACCCGGAACCATCGAGATTACCCTGGCGGCCAAAAAGATGGCACAAAGCGGCAATTATTCGGCCATCATTTGCCTGGGAGCCGTTATTCGCGGCCAGACCAGCCACTATGATTATGTCTGTCAGCAGATTTCCCGCGGCGTAGCCACGGTCAACTATGATACCGGCGTGCCCACCATCTTCGGTGTCCTGACCTGCGAAACGATTGAACAGGCCATCGAACGAGCCGGCACCAAGCAGGGAAATGCCGGGGCCAGTGCCGCACTGGCCGCCATCGAAATGGCCGATGTCATCACAAAACTGTAAACCCGGGTCGAATGGAGTCATAGCCATGTATTCGAAGTCGCTGTTGATTGTCTGCACAGTGTGCCTGATTGCCATGATGCATACCGGCTGCCTGGCCGAGTCGGATACAACCGCTCAAAAGCCGGTGTATCTGTTCAGCTATTTTGTCGATAACGGACAGGACGGGCTGCATCTGGCATACAGCCTGGATGGCCTTGAATGGAAAGCCCTCAATCAGGGCAAGTCCTATTTGAAGCCCGCTGTCGGCAGGGACAAATTGATGCGAGATCCCTGTGTCCTGCGCGGCCCGGATGGCTTGTTTCACATGGTCTGGACGGTCAGCTGGAAGGAAAAGGGCATCGGCTATGCCAACTCCAAAGATTTGATAACCTGGTCCGAACAACACTATATCCCCGTCATGGAACATGAACCGACAGCTCAGAACTGCTGGGCGCCGGAATTGATCTACGACCCGCAAAGCAAACACTATCTGATTTTCTGGGCCACGACCATCCCCGGCCGTTTTCCGGAAACCGAAAAAGGCGGCGACAACAATCATCGCATCTATTACGTGACCACCCGCGATTTTAACACCTTCAGCGACACTAAACTGCTGCTGGAGCCGGGCTTTAATGTCATCGATTCGACCATCATTCAGGCTGGCGGCAAATGGGTGATGTTCCTGAAGAATGAAACCAAAAATCCGCCGGAAAAAAATATCCGCATCAGCACAGCCGACCGCCCGGAAGGCCCCTGGAGCCCGGCATCCGATGCCATTACCGGCAAATACTGGGCCGAAGGCCCCACCGCCATCCAGATCGGACAATGGTGGTACCTGTACTTTGACAAATACACCGAAGGCAAATATGGGGCGTTGCGATCCAAAGACCTCCAGAAGTGGGAGGACATCTCGTCCCAGCTTCGCTACCCCAAAGGATTGCGACACGGAACGGTCTTTGCCGTCGAACCTGAGATACTCAAGACCCTCCTGACGTATGAAAACACCCAATAATCACTCTCAACCCGGCGACCTCAAGCAGGATCGACGTTCTCTGGCACGGGAGCTTGCCATGCAGGCGTTGTGCCAACTGGATGTGCAGGGACAGGATATCCTGCCCTGGCTGGGGCGTTTTTTCCGCGAGCAGACCAGCGACCCTATGACCCTTCAGCTTGCTGAACAATGGACCCAGGGGGCCTGGCAGAATATCGACGACTGTGATGATAAAATCGCTCAGGCCGCAGCGAAATGGAAATTGTCGCGGATGTCACAGGTCGACCGCAGCATTCTCCGTTTGTCGGTCTATCAGCTCCAGTATTGTCCCGATATTCCCGGCAAAGTCGTGGTCAACGAGGCCATCGAGCTGGCCAAAAAATATAGTACGGAACAATCCCCGCGATTTGTCAACGGCGTACTGGATTCAATCCTCAAATGGCTTCGTCCGGGGCAGACCAATCCCCCTGCCGGCCGACCGTCCTAAATCGCAGACCTTATTATCCGGAAAGATACTGTGAGGAAAATAGCAGTTCTCAATCAAAAAGGCGGCGTCGGGAAAACAACCACCGTTGTGAATGTTGCAGCCGCCATGGCGGGACACGGTTTTCGTGTTCTGGTGATTGATTTAGACCCGCAGGCCCACCTGACCATCCACTTGGGTGTTGACGCGGAGCAGCCCGGCTGCGGAGCCTATCAAATCCTGTCCGGGCAGGCCGGTGTCCACGATGCCGCAGTCCAGGTACGGTCCAACCTGTGGCTGCTGGGAGCAGGGATCGAACTGGTTGGAGCCGAGACAGAGCTGGTCAATGAAGTCGGACGCGAAATCATCCTGCGTCAGGCCATCGCCCAGGTCGAAAACGATTTTGATTATCTGATCATCGACTGTCCTCCGTCCCTGGGGCTGCTGACACTCAATGCCCTGGCGGCTTCCGAAGAAGTGATTATTCCTGTTCAGCCGCATTTCCTTGCCCTGCAGGGCTTCAGTCGCCTGCTGCAGACCATCGCACTGGTCAACAGCCGCATCAATCCCGCCCTGCATGTGACGGCGATTCTGATGTGCATGTTTGATGCCCGGACCAGCCTGTCTGCCGAAGTGCGGCAGGACATCGAAAAATTTCTGAGCGGGTCCCGCAATCAGAACAGCCCCTGGGCCGGCGCCCGCATTGTTCCGGTGCATATCCGCCGCAATATCAAACTGGCCGAGGCACCCAGCTACGGCAAGACGATCTTTGAATACGAACCTTCCTGCCACGGAGCAGCAGATTATCTGGCCGTCGCGGAGTTTGTGCATACCGGCAAAATTGAAGGCCGTTTCGACATTCAAATCGATACTGCCAGTGAACCGGGGAAGGAAACGGCCGGGAATCAGCCTGCTGCAGATACCACCGCCTCCGCCGCCCCAGCTGTTCCCGCATCGACGGATACACCCCCCGTTGCCTCAGACACATCACCAGTTTCGGAAAATTCGGTCATGGAAACGGATCACAGCAACACGCCGGCATCGCCGCAGCATCAGGAAGGAAATTAAAAAAGGCTGCTTCGTGGATGACGGGGAAGCAACCTTATTCGGAAAAGGCTTCGTGTGAAGCCTCTAATTTACAGTTGCATTATAAAACACTAAAAACACCAATGTCAATCTTTTTTTTGTCCCGCTCGTTTTTTTTCTTGACTATCGCGTCAAAACCCAGGGGTCTTCAAGCTGTTCCACGATCTCCCGTAAAAAACCGCCGGCATAAAACTCATCGATAACCTGCCCATCATAAGCCAGTGACACATCCATCATTTTTCGGACACGCAGTTCATCCTCAATGACAACAAGGGCATCTTCAATCATCCCAATGGAGACAATCGCTGTCGCCGATGGCGGTGCAATCGCATAAAACTGGTGTACACCATACATCCCCAGCCCTGTTAAAACGACATTGGCGCCGTCAAAATCATCCGGCATCAGTTTGTTGGAGCGGGCTTTGGCCAGCAGCATTTCGCTTTCCGCAGCAATCTGTATCAGGCTTTTGGAACCCGTATCGTGCAGCACCGGCACCACCAGCCCCTGGGGGGCCGCCACAGCAAAGCCAACACCAATAGCCCCGCTGACTGCCAGATGATCACGTGTTTCATCGAGCGTCGCGGCCAGCAGCGGATATTTTTTTACCGCACGGGCCATAGCCAGGATGAAAAAATCGTTGGTGGTGGCACGAACGCGGGCCTTGCGGCAATACTCCCGCCGCATCGCAGTCAAATCCGTCAGGTCCGCCTGCATCGTCATATAGCCGTTGGCTTTGGTCTGCTTGGACTGGAGCATCAGCCGGCCGATCAGTTTCTGAATCCGCGTCAGCGGAAGATTGTTCGTATTTATGGTTTCCATCGTCGCTATTGTATACGAATCCCGGATGAAATTATCCGCCCGAGGCTCGGCGATATCCTGTTTCCATGTGTTCGATGACCATCCTCGCGGCTCAATGATACGTGTTCAGTATAATCAAAGAAACTCAACTTGCAAGAACAAACCCCTTGCCCGGCCGCTTTAGCCTCGTATAATGATAGCGATGCAAGGATGTGACAGACCTGTTTAAACGAGATGAAGGGATAGCGTCTATGAAAAACAAAAACGTACTGATTACCTGCCTTCTGGGCGGAATGATGCTTATGGCCGGCTGCAGCCGGATGATGGACTCCACCAAGGAAGCCTTTGGCGTACAAAAAAAGGATATTCTGGTCAGCAGAGTCCAGTCCGCCCGGGACGCCCAGATGGATGCCAAGGAACAGTTTGCCACCGCCCTCGATGAATTCCGGAGCGTGGTAGGCTACAAAGGCACCCTTCTGGATGAAAAATATAAAACGCTCAAATCCCAGTATGACAAATGCGAATCCCGCACCCGAACCGTCGAAAGCCGTATTGAAGATGTCCGACGAGTGGCCAAGAGCCTGTTTCGCGAATGGGAAGACGAGCTGGATCAGTATTCCAGCCCCGCCCTGCGTAAATCCAGCGAAACCAAGCTCGAAGCCACTCGCGTCAAATGCGATAAGATGATTGCGGCCATGGAAAAAGCCCGCGACAAAATCTATCCGGTTTTAGCCGCTTTCAGGGACCAGGTGCTGTTTATCAAGCACAATCTCAACGCCCAGGCCATCGCCTCACTGGAAGGAGAACTGGGTGTCATCGAAAAAGAAATCTCGCTGTTGATTCGAGAAATGGAAAACTCCATGGCCGAAGCCGATACCTTCATTCGCCAGATGCAGATTCTGGAAATCTAATCACGACAGGCTCAGATTCCAAGGGCCTGCTCTGGGTGGAGTATTCTGATCCGGCACAGCTGAATTTCAGCAGAATTGAACCTCTTGCTCCTTAACCATACAGGCGTAAGGATTAACGTATCAATACAAAAAATAAACCTAAGCTGTTGTCGTTAAGCCAGCAGCTTAGGTTATCATTTTAAAATCCGGCAGGATTTACCGCCGGCGTAATGGCTGCATTGCCCTGTTAGATAAATTGAACCGCCAGACCAATACTGCCGTTACGCAGCATCTCAGTCCGATCCACACGCAGAATCTTACCCATTTTGATGCGAGCATACTGTCCTTTTTGACGGGCCAGCGACATCGTGCGAGGGAAATTCACCTCAACTTCATGCCCCGGACGCACCGGCGTGGTCATTGGCACACTGATATACGCACCGCCTCTGCTGACATTGACACTTCTGCCGGTAAAAAAGCGATTCGCTTCCGGAAGCCAGATACTGACAGGCCACGATAAATCCGATCTGACATCTCGTCTTTGTTCAATCAGTGTACTTTCCATAATACGGTCTCCGTTAAAATAGCAAATATATTACAACCTATGACACGTATCGGCAAAGACAATATGGTCAATTTAGACAATATAGAAAATATTTATGATAAAATTGATACTCCGTCATGACCCTATGGAAATGCAAAAACACCCTGTTTTATAAGACCTTAAACAAAGCTTAGGTCTTCATGGAATCCATCTGGATGAAGGCGATAGGAACGAAGATAAAAATCGGGGCCCAGGCCCAAAACTCCGGCCGGAGATTAAAAAACAGCTCCGTCGCAAACAATTTGCAGATAAACGTCAGCACAAAGCAGCTTGTCGAGGTTACAAAACTAATCAAAATAGCCGTTTTCATATCCCGTGGATCCCGGCAAACCAGCACCGGCAGCGCCACCAGCAGCATCACCAGATTCAAAATGGGATCCGTAATTCGGGTATGTTTTTGTAAATACAATTCCGCCAGGTCACTTTGCCGTGTCCCCTGGCTATTGGCCAAATGCATCAATTGGGCTGAACTGAGCAGCGATTTATATCCTTCCTGCCGCCGCATGGGAATCTGTTGCGGGGTCAAGTCGCTGGCAAAAAACGCCACGGGCAATACCTGTCGCGAGGGAGTCCCTGCAGTCGATGTGTCCGAAATCAGGAGCATCTCTCCGTCGGTTAACACCCATCCACTCCGCTGTTGATCATAAACGGCTTTCTGGGCCTTGATGCGTCCAATCACCACCATCTGGTCACTGCGTTCCATACGCTTGCGGACGATGATAAATGGATGTTCGATCGTCTGAGTCTTCTCATCATAACGCGACGTATTGAATAAATTGCCGTTGGAATCCGAGGCAAACCACAAGTCGTAATGTTTGGTACCGGGCAGTTCATCATGACTGCGAATCAGCTGGCCCGTCAGATTCGGAATCGCCAGCTCCTGCACCACCACCTGCACACTCATCAGCATTACAGCCATCCCGATGATGGGAGCAATGAACCGTTTCAGGCTTACCCCTGAGGCCATCACCGCAATCAATTCATTGTTCTTGGTCATGCGGGCCAGCGAAAATACCGCCGCAATCACGGTAATGACCCCCGCCATATCCCGAAACCACAGCAATATCCGGGCACCATAAAAAGAGGCGATATTGACCAGCATAGCCCCGGCTCCGGCTTCGGCATTTTCGGCAAACTCATCCAGGTTAATGAACAAGTCCATCGCCACAATCATGCCAATCAGAACACTGAAGGCTATCACATAACCAATCAGGAATTGTTTAAGAACATAGCGATCCAGTATCTTCATCCGCATATCCCTAAGTTTTGAGCAGTCGGCGATACAGATACACCGTCAGCAGGGTCAGAACAACCAGCCCCAGCCACATCACAGCAATCCCCATCGTCGCCGTCGTCGATGCATTCTTGGTGATTTGCTTGCCCGACATAATAAACACAACCAACAGCCCGCCGGGAACAGCACTGGCACCAAAGGCACTGAGCAAATGCCCCCCGCGATAATACACCCCCAGCGCTATGCCTGTCAGAATCAGCGACACACACCCCAGCCCCATCACCAGCCGCGAATGCAGCTCGGCATCGATTTCGTCGTTGACCGCCGCCAGCTCGACCTGCAATTGCCGGACTCGCTCCAGCAGCAGCTTGCTCGGAGAAATCAGCGGGCTTTCCGGGGTGCCAACCTCAGTCAGCAAATCCAGAATCGGTTTTGACTCCAGTTTGGTCTGCACCACGGCAGGAATTTCCACATTGTTGATAAATTTCCGCAGGGCAAATCCCTTGACGCCGTCCCCGCGATCCCATGACGGATTTTCCAGGTCCAGCTCCAGACGCGGAATCGACGGATTCACATCCAGTCGACAGAACCCCCGCTGACTTTGCCGGGTGATTTTCTGGTTTTGCACCCGATCCATTTCGACCAGTTGAATCGGCGCCGTCAGTTCGAGAGTCAATTCTTTCTGGCCGAGCTTACAGCCCGCCGCCGTCAGGAAATAATCGCGAAATCCATCCGCATCCTGCAGCAGAATCTGCGGGCTGGCACTGCCAAAGGTCTGATTCAGCGTCTGCCCCACCAGCTCCGTCATATACTGCCAATAGACCTGCATCGCCATCTTATAAATCGGGGCATGTTTCATTTTATCAATACGGATGCTTTTGAGTTTGTCCAGCTTGTAAAATTTAATATCGTCGGCCAGCAGCGAATCGAACTGCCGTTCAACGCTCGTATTGCCGATTTCGACCGATGAAAAATCATCAACACGCACCGCATTGAGTGCAATAATACGAACCTTGTTGAAATCCGAATGCGTTTCAATCTCAACTTTGGCCGATTGTGCCAGAACCATACGCTGAATATCCGCATCTTTGGTGTCCAGAATAATCACCCCTTCCAGCAGCTTGCGCTGGGGATCGGCCTTTTCCGCATAAATCTTGTACGTGGACTTGGGCAGGGTATAAAAGCCCTTGCGCTGCAGATTGCGAAATAAAATCTGCTCGGCATTGGCCTTGACGCTCTTTTCGCTGCGCTGAATAAAGGCCGGGGCCACGTGGAAACTCAGAATCAGGTTGGCAATCGCCACCAGAATCGCCAGACTCAAACCCGGATAGACCAGCGTCCACAGGCTGATACCGCTGGCCCGGCATGCATCCAGCTCCCGGTCGGCAGCAAACCGTCCATACACCATCGACGCCGCAAACAGCGCACTCATCGGCAGCACAAACGTCAGTGTAATCGGCATCAGGTATCCCAGCAGATGCAGAATCTCTTCGGGACTGACACCGAAATCCTGAATGGGTTTGAGCAAAAAGCCCAGACTTAGGATCAAGGTCATCGCCACCGTCGTCAGGATAAAGACCCGCAGCAATTCCTTAAAAATATAGCGGTGAAGCGTAAATATCATTTTCTATATCACAATAACCGGTTTTTCTGAATCCATAATATATCGTATTTTTATCAACGTGTTTATTGTGGCACAAAAGCGGATTATTTCAATCAAATTCCGCTTTATGCCCTATTTTAACCCCCCCAGCGGCATATCTGGCTGACCATAATCCCCAGAAATGTTCCCAGAATGTTGCCGGCGACCGCCAGAAGCAGGCCTACCGGTGCTAATTCCGGATGATAAATCCCCGCAACCACAGGTGCCGAGGCCGGCCCGCCAATATTCGCCTGACTGGCCGTGGCAACCAGAGCCATCGGGGCACGAAACAGCCGGGCCGCAATAAACAGACATATCCCATGAAGAATAAGCATTGTCGCCCCCACCCCCAGAAACACCGGCACCGACCTGACCAATCCAAGGTGCGTTTTTGCACCAATCGAAGCCAAAACCAGATACAGCAGCGCAAATCCCACCGTATTGGAACCGCAGGACTCCAGTTTCCGTGCCGGCGTAAACGATAAAAGCACCCCAAATACAGTCGCCAGGAGGACCGCATACGCCCCCGAGTTCAGCACATTTTTAATCGGGGGTACTTTCCCGCTAAGCCAAACCGCAACCCCGGCCCCTGCCATCGCAATCAACCCCATCCAGACCAGGCTGCCGACAGTCAGCCCCCTCTTGCCGGATAGACTTGCTTTGCCTGCTCTTTGTGTCAGCTCCTGAATCAATACCGTATGCGACTGATTCCGCCGGTCAAACCAGTCCTGCCACACTGACACCGCAATCAGCATCCCCATCCAGGTATAAGATAACAGCGTATCGACAATCGTAACCACCCCCAGCAGAGATTCTGGAATCTCAACCGCCTTGCCAACAGCAAGCATATTGGCCGAACCACCTATCCAGGAGCCGCTGATCGCTCCAATCGCCTTCCAGGCCTCCTCCGGCAGCCACGACCGAAACAGCAGCGAAGCCCCAATCGCCCCGATCATAATCCCGCAGGTCGCAGCCGCCATCACCCGCAGCGCCATCGGCCCCAGCCGCAAAATCCCCCGGATATCCGCCGACAACAGCAGCAGCACCAGCGCCGCCGGCAGTAGCCACTTGCCAATCCAGACATACGCCGGATTGGCCGGAGGCAGCAGCCCCGCCGTCGTCACCAGCATCGGCAGAAAATAAATCCAGAACATCGACGGCAGGTATGCGAAAAGCTTTTTGCCAATCGGACGCTGTGCCAGGGTCAACACCACCGCTTCAATCAACAGCAGCACCACCACGCAATACATCGGATGCGAAGTCATCGTTTCCCGCCGAGATGATAGACACAGCCATCCACGCCAATAGCCCCAAACGCATCACGCCGCCGCAGAAAATGCACCGAATCCAAATCAATATAATCAAAGCCGCCGGTCCCCGCCGCAAAATATATCGCTGCCGACAGCCCCACCATCGTCTCGGTCATACACCCCAGCATCAGCTTTAATCCCGCCTGCCTGGCCAGCCGGTAAATCTTCCGGGATTCGGCAATGCCGCTTTTGGCAATCTTGATATTGACGCCATCGGCCAGCCGCTGGTCAATCACCCGCTTGCAGTCGTCTTCACAGAACACCGTCTCATCGGCGATAATCGGCACGCCGGCGTGTTGGGTCAGCGTTTTCAATCCCGCATAATCATCCCGCAAAAGCGGCTGCTCGAACAGTTCCACCACCAGCCCCGCCCGGCCAAGCCGGTCCAGTAAATCCAGTGCGGATTTGGCCGAAAAACCCTGGTTGCCATCCAGACGCACAACAAACGGCTTGCCGGAGTCGTTTAGATAGCCATACACCGCCCGGCAGAAATCCAAATCGGTCTTGACCTTGCCGCTGACCTTGACTTTATACGTGGTAAATCCCGCACGTATCGCCCGCAGAATCCACGGCTCAAGGGCCTTGATATCCGGCACAAACGGGATCGTGATATCGGTTTGAAGAGTCTTGGTTTTGCCGCCCCAGAATTGCCATTCGCTCTGACCCTGCCCCGCCAGCCACGCACGAAACAACGCCACTTCCAGCCCCGAAGCCGTCATGTGAAATCGTGGATACTGCCTGCGCAGCTGCGAGACCAGGCTCGCCCACCGCTGAATACTCTTGCCGCACAATGCAGGCCCGACCTCCGCCAGCACCCCGCCAATCGCCGCAGCCGTCTCATGCGGCAGGACAAAACTCGTCGGCACTTCCCCCACACCTGTCGAACCATCCTCACAACATACCGTCACCATTACACTGGTCGCACAAGTCTTGGACCCCAGCGACGTCGCAAACGTCGTCCGCATCGGACGCACAACAACCTTCCATATTATTTTTGAAATCGTCGGCATGGATGAGAAATTCACTGTTTTGGTCTAACGAAAAGAGAAATCATCTTTTCTTAAGACCTGAAGAATGGACTGGACCTGCCTTTCAAGCTCAGGGATTTTATGAGTCACAATATCCCACAATATGCGCCGGTTGACACCAAAATATTCATGGGCGACAATATCTCTGAGTCCTGCCATCTTTTTCCATTCAATCTCTGCATGTTTTGCACGTACGGTACCGGGTATTTTCTTGGCGGCTTCGCCGATAATTTCAAGATTTCTGACAATGGCATCAAAAGCCATGGAGTGAGCATTAAAAGATTGAAAATCCATCCCCTGTGAATAATTCATTATTTTCTGCGAAGACTCAAGGATATCTTCCAGATACAGTTTATATGGCCTTGGCATACACCGCTTCCTCAAGGATATGTCGCAGCGCCGGCTTGACATCCTCCTGAATGACCAAATCCACCTTCCGGCCAAACAGCTCTTCGAGGAAAAACTTCAAGTCCATATAGCCGTCAAAGGAAATCTGACCCAGTTCCACCAGCAAATCAATATCACTGCGGCGATTAGCCTTGTGGTGAAGAAATGAACCGAACAGCCCGATTTTACGGACATGATAGGCACGCAGCCGTTCAGCATGGCGGTCCAGAACCTCCAGAATCCGCTCCGCATTAAGCACATCCGTCCCTTTATCTTTCGTCTGCTTCATAGCTGGCATTATATCCGGCCAATACCACTAATTCAAGACCGCTTTTCCATCGCAAGACCGCTGAAATAAGGCTTACCCCTTGCGTAACTCCTTACTGATGCGCACACTGCACCACTCCTTGCCGCACATCGTGCAGTAATCCTGATTATGCCCACCCTCGCCCAGCGCACTGTTGCGGCAGGCCTCCTCGTACATCGCTCTGGCCGTAATCGGATCAATCGACAAGTCCAGATGCTTCTTCCAGTCCAGATTGGCCCGGGCAATGCTCAACTGTTTATCTCGTGCCGCCGCATGTCCAAACCCGCGTGCCACATCCGCCGCATGAGCGGCAATCTTGGACGCCACCACACCATGCCGCACATCCTCCGCATCCGGCAGCCCCAGATGCTCGCGCGGTGTTACATAGCACAAAAACGATGCTCCCCAGTACGCCGCCGCCGTCCCGCCGATGGCACTGGTAATATGGTCATAGCCCGGGGCAATATCCGTCACCAGCGGCCCCAGCACATAAAACGGTGCATTATGGCACAGCTTCTGCTGAATCTCCATATTATACTGAATCTGATTGAACGGCACATGTCCGGGGCCCTCGACCATCACCTGCAGGCCCTTATCCCACGCCCGCAGCGTCAACTCGCCCAGCGTCTTCAGCTCGGCCAACTGCGCCGCATCCGTCGCATCCGCCCCGCAGCCCGGCCGCAATCCATCCCCCAGCGAAAAACACACATCATACTGCTTCATAATCGCGCAGATATCGTCGAACAACTCATACAACGGATTCTGCTTGTTATGATATGTCATCCATCGGGCGATCAGCGCCCCGCCGCGACTGACAATCCCCATCACCCGCGACTTGACCAGCTCCAGATGCTCCCGCAGCAACCCCGCGTGAATCGTAAAGAAATCCACGCCCTGCCGGGCCTGCTTTTCGATAATCTTCAAAATCGTATCATAATCGATCTCGTCCACCGACCGCCCGACAATCACCTCATAAATCGGTACCGTCCCAAACGGCGCCGGGCAATCATGCAGCAGCCGGCGGCGGATTTCATCCAGCCCCGCCAGCGTCCCGCCCGTACTCAGATCCATAATCGCATCCGCCCCCGACTCCAGCGCCACCCGCATCTTCTCAATTTCATCCTCCAGCGACGACCGCACCGACGACAGCCCGATATTGGCGTTAATCTTGGTCGAGACGCACCGCCCGATGGCACAGGGCTTCAGGCCATGCTGCACATGAATCGTATTGGCCGGAATCACCGCCCGCCCAGCCGCCAGTTCATCCCGCAGCATCGCCGCATCCACACCCTCATTCTCAGCCGTCCGGACAACCAAATCCGTCAACTGCCCCTGCCGTGCCAACTCCAATTGTGTCGCCTGTACTGTGTTCATTCCGTGTCCCATCGCCTTATTGTCATCATTCCGCTTTAAATGTCACATTCGCCCATTGTAGCCCAAGCCTCCGTGCTTGGGGTTAAATCCCCTGCCGAAGGCATTCCACACTTTTAACCTTTTTCCTTTTGCCTTTTTAACTGATCCCAAAGGGCAAAAAAAAAGAATCGCCCCCTGTAACGGAAGCGATTCTCTTACTTTCACATAGTAATTATCCGCTTCCCTACGCAGGTACACCTTTCGGCTTTCCTGATCAGGTTCTAAGGGTCTTTCTCAGATTCGGCCATTAGCGGTTACCGCGCCTCTCAGCCAAACCACCCCTGAGCGTTTAATAGAGTATATCGTTCTACGTCATCCGCGTCAAAATGTTTATCCTAAAACCATTAATGGATGTATCCGACCTAGTTATGTTAAAATGCAAGTATTCCGTCAGAAATCTTGGGGGTAATTTGTGGACAGTCAACATGAACTTGCTCCTCGGACAAGAGTTGCAAGGCTTCTTCATACTTTTTTTTCTCAAAGCCTTCTGATTCTTTTATTGCTTTTTGCAACAAATCAACACTTTCCATATCTCCTATTTGGCCTAACATTAATCCTGCCTCTGCGCGAGGATATATCTCTTTCACGGTTGTTTTCACGGAAAGCTTCCCGGAAAGAATCTGTCGGAGCAGCAAGACGGCCTCTTCCGTTCGTATATTGCCCAGGGTATAGATTAAATCGATACTATTGTCATTTTTGTCAATCGACACCGCGACAAGCCGGGGTAATAGCTCATTGACCAACCCTCGATCAATCTCTTTCCATCCCTGCCACTCCAACATCCACCGGGTTATACCCAACAGTTCTTCCTGAACAGCTGCCCCTTGTCGTATGGCCTGCTCTTTTTTGATTTGAGGAATTTCAGACAATCTGCTTTTTAACATGTATAAAATGATATTCTGCACATCTGAATTTTTGCCAAAGAGCTGAAAATATAATCTCGACCGTTTGATATCGTCCGGAATCTGGCGGTTAAAAACATCCTTGACTATTTGCTCATACTCAACCCTCTCCAGCGTCAACAATGTTCCCGGCCCGCGACTTGCACGTCTGGCTCGACGAACTGCTTCTTTGGCATCCCACTCCTTTCGAATCTGGGCCCCAATTTCAGAAGGCAATAAGGCAATTAGTTGCTTAAACGCATTTTCCATCTGATTTCTTTTGCCGGCAGCTTCGGCCATATCCTTTGGATCAAAAATCTCACCCAATCCGTTTGAGGCAAATTCACGCGATAAAACATCAAGGCAATTCTGCGTCAATTCCACGCCATGAGGACAGCCATTGTCCCAGCGAAAATAAAGCGTACAATCCAAACCAAATGACTCCAGCAGTCGATCTTTGTTGCAGAATGTTAAATATCCCGAAATTAGGCACATTGTCCCATTAGGAGCCTCATCCGGGTCGAACTCAATGCCCTCAACAATTCGTTTTATCTCGGAAGGCTGATTTATCGATGCCATAATGGGGCCATATTTATCATCCGCAACCACATAAATCGATGTGGTCTCAGAAAGCACTTTGGGCACGGTTCGATTCCAGCCCCAATACACGATACACTGCGGATGAGTCTGTTCAAAGTCAGACAGCATCTTGGGGGCTACTTTACTGCCCATCAGCTTAAACCTTTTTAATGCGGGCAATACCCCTTTGGGCAAAACGGACACCGGCGCATCGGTCGCGTTTATCTCGATTAAATCCTGCAAATCCGACAGCGGGTATAAATCCTCCACCTTTGAGCCGGCCAGATTTAAAGATTGCAATTTTCGGGCGTGACACAAAAAAGAAATGTCATCTATATCTTGTCGCCCAGAAAGGTCGAGAACCCGAAGTTCTTTGAGAAAAACCAATGTCTTCCAGTTACCAACAGGCGCGTCTGTACCAATTTTAAGATACCGCAACTCTCGGCTATTTCTCAGACATTCGAGAGGAATTTCCGAGCTTGCAGACTGAATTGCAAAATATCTGAGTTTGGTAAATCGATTTAGCATTAAAAAATCTGGTCCGGAAAGATACCGGATAAACAGACATTCCAGATTCTCCGGAAGCGATTGAAGCAGTGAGCATGGCCCCGAAAAAGAGACAGCGGTTCGGGATGGATCTATCGCAGAAAGGATCTTTCTATCCAAATCCGCGTCCGAATCTGCCGCAATTCCCCAAAGCGACCGAATTTCTTTGTCGGATAGCCTCACAGCAGTCTCAATATTTCCGATTTTTAGCCCAATAACCGTTTTCTGATCGCCCGGCCCAAGCAAATAAAGGCAACCCTCTTCCTCAATTCGATCACTGAAAACATAGTTACCCGGCTTAGCCAGTCGTAAAGGAATATCCCGAATAAAAACAATATCTCCTTCACGAAGACTATCCCCGGAGATATCTTCCGATATGCGGGACGCGACTATTTTCTGCCCGTCCACTTCAATGACATAAACATTATCCGCAGACACTACCCCGCATACCAGAAAACCGACCATAACCATCTTATACCAATTCATTATTGACCTCCCACGGTTAAATTAAGTATATTCGCATATTCTGGATTAGGCATCAGGTATTGTATGTTTAAAGGTGCATCTCCCCATGAACCCGCTTCAGGAGAAGATATGGCAAAATTGAGAGCTTGATAAACGGAATAGTTCCGAATATTTTTCCAGAACGCTGCAACAAATTCCGGATACCCTGAACCGGTTACCTTGCCAGCATTGACCCAGCCAATAAATACTTGATTGTTATTGGCGTAACTACTTTGTGAATATATGCCAAAAGTTCTTGCCAGCATGTCAGACTGGGCACTTTTGCACCCATCAAAAAAAACTATCTTGAGTTTTCCTGAATTATAAAGCCCCCAATCCCATGCACTATTACCGTTTTGAGATATAGCAGAACTTGGAATGTCATCATCACTGGTATCATTTGGAGTATTTCTTCCAAGTCGCCAATACACTTTTTCATAATCCGATGTATACCAATGGTCAGATACTCCGGTATCATGTAACTGAAATACACTATAAGCTCTTCCGCCTGATACAGTCACAGTATTTGCATGAGTTAAAATATACACATAATTCACATTCGGCAAGTTGAGTCCCCTCCGAACATTGACAGTGTTGGCATTCATATGATAAAGAGTCAATGTTGGAAGATTTTTCATCTGAAACGTTTTATAAATTTCCCGAATTGCTGACAATCTCGCATTGACCAAGTCTGGATATGGAAGAATAAGCAGTGCTCTCCGTTGTGTAAAATTACAATAGTTTGGATCATTCGGATCAGGTATTACAAAAGGTTTACCAATAACATCTATCCATTCTGGAGTTCCAGCCTCTGGATATTTTATCACTTGAACGGCCGCAACCATACCCGCAGTGATCAAATCTGTAGAAACAGAAAAACCAAAACCACCAGACGATATGCTCCCGCCATCCCAAAGAACCTGATCCGTAGCCAAATCCATAAGCAAAATATTAGGCTCGGTCTCACCTTGCCAAAAACCGGAAATAAATGACTCATATCCTCCTAATGTATTCAACATATAATAAACATTATTATCAATAGAAAAATATTGGGGACACGATAGCGTAACATTGTTCGGTTCATCATAGCTGATCACCTGGAATAAATGCCTTCCATTCCCATATTGATTAGTCGGCAGTGTTAGCGTATAACCATCACCATGATCTTCAAATTTTCCAATCAAATCGTTCCCAATTTTCAAGTATATATCGTGTGAATTTTCAACATATCCATTCAATTTAATTTCTACCGATCCGGATAGATTATCCCCTGTGTCTTGTGGGATAATTGTAAAATCGGGGTGAGCCGGAATCTCAGAAAATCGTCCATAATTATTCGCTAACATCACAAAATCAGACATGTCGACAATTCCATCCCAGTTGAAATCACTTTTATATGAGATACTGTTTGGGTCTATATAAAAGAGATTTGGGTCACCCGGCCATTTTTGAACACGCGTTACTGCCAACCAACCAGAAGTAAACATTAACAAATCATGCTCATTCGTCCACCCATCGCGATTCAAGTCTGTCGATCTATAGGTTTGATTCGTATTAGGCACGGAATGCGTGTAGTGCACTCCTAAATCCGCAGCTTTTTCATCTGGATAAAACTGTATCGAAGTAGTTGTCCCTATTATAAATGGCAATTCAGAGATTGTTCCCAAACCCGCATCTACAAAAACAGAATCGTTCTTTAAAAACAATTGACGATAATCTTTAACATTTGCATATGGGTTAACATAAGTCCAAACAGGCTGAATAAATTCCATCGGAATATTAACTTCTTGCTGATTCGCACCTAAGCCCGGATGCACTACGGCCATTTTTATTGCTCCATCATAAAAACCATAAGCGGTTATTTCGCTCATCGTTGTAATATTGTTTACACAATAGACTTCCGGAGCTATCGTGTTGGGGTCGTGATGATTTATAACTGGCACTATCACATTAGGATCGTTTGGATCATGTGTATATGCCATACAGCGGGGACAAGAATGTCCATGAACAATAATACCTGCTCCACCATCATGTATAGTATTGTGAGCAATCATTACAGAACAAGGTAATGTTACACTATTTGCATCCGCGGGGTCAGTAAACACCTCAATCCCGGCATCGGGATCGGCGGGACTCTCACCGTAAAGGCCAAAATACCATATCTGATTATTCACAATTTGATGATTAAAATGCCCTCTTGATATGATTGGTTTTCTGCATGTAAAAAAGAAGTTTCCAAGGATAGGATAGTTCAGTTCTCTTCGAACTTCTATGCCAACCCAGCAACCCTCAATATACAAATTATTCAATCTGCATTCTGCAGAAGCAGTCTCTTCGACAAGGATTGCACCTGGGTACCCAGTAAACTCCCCTAAAATATCTGATATCATAAAAACAGGAAGCACTGGATTTTTTGTATTCGGATAATCTGGATTGGCCTCCGATAATTTACCATATAAACCCGTTTTCAAAAAAGCTCCATTGCGATAAACAAGCTGTCCTTCCTCTCCAAAAACGACAATTGTCCCAGGTAAAATAATATGTTGTACACCAGCCCCTTCAAATACCACAGGCTGTGTTATTCGGTAAATATGATTTGGGTCCCAGATTACGCTTTGGGTTATTGGAGACTCAACATATACTTCAGGAAGTGGAGTAATGTTATTGTTGTTCTGCTGATTAGGATCGATAGGCTGATTTGGATCTTCTGATGCAAGAAAAATAACTGATTCATAGACTGCTTGCTTTTTTTCGTTTTCAATTATTTCATCAAATGCGTTAGGATCTGAAAAAGCAAGTGCCAAAAGGTCTTCTACAGTCAATTCCACAATATTGGGGTCAGATGCTATATCATTGGGGTCAAGGGAAGCCAAAGCTTCAGAAGAGAGGCGACAATACGATTCAGCTATCAATCTCAGAAGACAATAAACTAATGCGTCTTTAGAATCATCCGAGTTTTCCAGACCGCATATTTGATTGGGATCCGTGGGCATCTGGTAATCTTCTCCGCACACTTCTTTTAGCATTTGCCATAACGTATCAAGCTCGGATTCGGGAGAAATAGATTCTTGCTGCCTCTTATCATAATATGTTTTGAAATAATTATTATCGCTTGTATCTAAAGACCATTGTCGCCATGCGCAATACAATTGGTCTCGTTGCTGACCGATTGGGTCAGGCGAAATTAGGCCCTGAGCAATGAGTCTTTCCTTCAATACTTGCCGTGTCTCATTAAGAAAATTAGGCGATTGCCAAGAGTTAACCTCATTCTCATTGACCAAACTATATGAAGACAATTCTTCATTGTAAGCGACCTCACCCCAAGCCGGACATTCCCTGCTCTGTACCACCGGTAATATTTCTTTCGGAAATAAATCCCCTACAGAATCTCTCTGAATTGACAAAATCCACAAAAATAACCACAGATAATAAAAAGAATTTGATCTTTGCAGGAAACTAATTTTGATAGACGTCATAGCTTGGCCCTTTTAAATAAATCACCGCATTTATTCCTCCTTCACATAAAGGAGGCACCACCAACACATGCTCAGTCAAGGCCCGCCAGAGCCAGAGAGGAACACGCAGGCAGTGCCCCAGTTGGGGCACTGAACTGACAATATCCTCTCATTTTTCAATTCAAAACTGGCGGTTTTGACTGATACTTTTAGTTCAGTAGCACTTTATCGAACTCAAATTATATTTTATTTAATACCACAGACAAATCAAGTCTGTTATATGAGATTTTTTATTTATTCTTCAAAACAGGCATCTCGGCCGGCTCGAAGCAGAGTCCCTTGGTCCGGCTGATAACCCGATGGCCTTTCTCTGTCACCAGCACATCATCTTCCAGCCGAACGCCAATCTTGCCGGACACGTATGAGCCTGGCTCCACGGTAATAATCTGTCCGGCCTCAAAAACCTCTTTTTTGGCCGTACCCGCAATACGGGGGTCCTCATGCACCAGCAGGCCCAGCCCATGCCCCGTGCCGTGTCCATACACCGCCACCTTCGCATCGGCCAGCACTTTCCGACATGCCGCATCCACATCCGCCAGGCACACCCCCGGCTTAATCATATCAATGGCCGTCTGCTGAGCGGCCGCGACCGCCTCATAGACTTTCCGATAATATGGAGTGGGTTTGCCGAAAACAAAACACCGGGTAATATCGCAGATATACCCATCGTATTTGCAGCCGAAATCGATCAGGATCGTATCGTTTGTCTTGAGCTTCCGCTGGCCCGGCTGATGATGGTTCCGTGACGCATTCGGCCCAAAGCAGATAATCGTATCAAAGCCCGGCACCGCACCCAGCATCTTCATATTGAATTCCAGGGCCGCACACAGTTCCATCTCGGTCATCCCGGCCTTCAGCAAAGGCAGCGTCTGCCGCAGGGCCAGCCAGGCAATCTTCGCTGCTTTTTCGATGGCCCGAATTTCGTCCTCGGTCTTGATCACTCGGAGTTTTTCCACGAATCCCCGCACCGGCACGATTTTCCGTTTGATGGCCTTTTTCACCACACCCAGCATCGAAATCGCGGCACTGTCTTCAATCGCCACCGCCCGAACACCTTTAGCCCCGGCAATAAAGTCCGCTGCTGCCGCCGTCAATGCCCCCTTTCGCTCGAACACCTTGCATCCCACGCATTCCCCGCGGGCCTGCTCGGTATAGCGGCTGTCGGTAATCAGAATCGCCTTATCCGGCAGAATCAGCAGCCAACTGTCATGTCCGGTAAAACCGCTCAGATACCGCACATTTTCCACAGACATCACAATCATCGCCTGCACCTTGCTTTGCTTACACTGCTGGCGAACCGCATCGAGTCGTTTTTTGGCCGTCTTCTGATCCATAAATCATTCTTCCCAAATTAAAGATTTTCAACAATCCGGCCTCCACGCCGGCTTTTTATTATGTATGATTTACACGAAGGGAATCAAAAAAGAAATAAAATTATTCTGCCTCAGATGGCAACCGGCTTTTGAGGCAAGATGATTCAAAACCAAATACGGTCTCCTCCTCTCCTGTCTTTTCTGTGCATGGACGCTCTGACGGGGCTAATGTCCGCCGGGGGGTGGATGTTTGCCCCGTCCTTTTTTTGAATAACCCCCTGTGGTTGTTCGAATGAATCCCTGTAGCACGGAGCGCCAGCGACGTGATTTGATTCCCACCCCCGGCCCCAGTGCCAGGATTTCCCATTCCAGCCATACCAATCCAGCCCAAGCCTCTGTGCCTGGGGTAAAATTCTCTGCCGAAGGCATTGCTCTGCTTACACACCCCACACCCTGAATACGGTGATTACCCCGCAAAAGACCACGTTTATCGATATGGCCCAGAGGCAAAAACCGGCTTTGCACTAAGCCAGGAGGTCAAACAGGAACACCGAAAGCAAAGCATACAATTGCTCTGCGGCCAAAAAACGGTTATACTGGGGCAAGGTTAAGTAAATCCAATATAACAGAGAGGATTGTATGAAAATAGTAATCGCCGGGGCCAAAGGTGCAGGCAAAAGTACCGTCGCGAGGGAATTGAGCCGGATGACGGGATTGGAGATGATTGAGACGGATGCGCTGATTGAAGAACACTTCTTCAAGCAGATCGGCCACCGGCACACCTGCCGGGAAATATATATTCAGCACGGGCAGGAGGCATTCCGCCAGGTCGAGGCGATGATGGCCAGGCAATTGGAGGATGCGGAATGGAAGCTGATTGTCTGCGGCGGGTCAAGCCTGATAGATCCGGCCAGTCGGCAGGCCCTGCGAAAGAATGCGATTCTGATATACCTGAAGGCGGATACGGAGATCATCTGGGCGCGTCTGGAAAAGGATGGTTTGCCACCGTGGCTGCGCGGGCCGGATGCGCGGGAGCAACTGAATAAGAATGTGGCATTTCGTGAGGAACTGCTGGGACCGTTTGCAGATATTCTGGTGGATACGACAGGGAAAACACCGGAAGCCATTGCAGCGGAGATTATGGAGGAATTAGGGCGAGAACTGGCAATTCGCTCGAAGGCGGCCAACACCTATGGGGATGTAATCAGGCTGACGACATTCGGGGAAAGCCACGGCCCTGCAATTGGGGCAGTGCTGGATGGCGTACGGCCGGGGCTGGAGATTTCGGCAGAAGATATCCAGAAAGAGCTGAATCGCCGGCGGCCAGGACAAAGCGACGTTACTACGCCGCGCGACGAAAAAGACCAGGTGGAGATTTTGTCGGGGGTGTTTGAAGGGAAGACAACTGGGGCGCCAATTGCGATGGTGATCTTCAATCGTGACCACGATTCCAGTAAATATGAGGGGATAAAAGACCTGTTTCGTCCGGGTCATGCTGATTTCACGTTTTACAAGAAATACGGCATTCGGGATTATCGGGGTGGCGGTCGGTCATCGGGACGCGAAACGGCCGGGCGTGTGATGGGTGGAGCAGTGGTACGTAAACTGCTGGAAGAAAAAGGTGTTAGGATCGTTGCTCACGCAATCGAGATAGGGGGCGTTCGGGCCCAAACCTGCGATTATGAAATCATTGAGAAGACGCCGGTGCGGTGTGCAGACGCCCAGGCAGCGAAGGCCATGGAACAGGCGATTTTGGCAGCCAAGAACGACAATGATTCGGTTGGCGGAATTGTGAAACTGGAGATTTTCGGGTTGCCAGCGGGGTTGGGGGACCCGGTATTCGGGAAACTGGATGCGCGGATTTGCCATGCAATTATGACACTGGGGGCTGTCAAGGGGATTGAGGTTGGCAAGGGATTCGAATTGTGCCGAATGCGCGGCAGCCAGTCGAATGATAATATGGCCAATGGGGGCTTTCTGAGCAATAATGCCGGGGGGATCACCGGAGGTATTTCCACAGGCCAACCGGTGTATTTCCAGATTGCCGTGAAGCCGACATCGTCGATAGCAAAACCCCAGAAAACAATCAACCTGGAAGGACAAAATCAGCCGATTGAGACCCACGGCCGGCATGATCCGTGTATTGTGCCGCGGATTATCCCGGTGATTGAAGCAATGACGGCGCTGGTGCTGTATGACTGCTGGTGCATTCAGGAACGGATACGTCCTTTTGAGAACAACAGTTAAGTGCATTTTGGACCTCATTCCGGAGACCTTTTGGCAGGTTTTTTCCAGGAGAATTTTTCTTGAAATAACGGGGTGGGATTTGTACAATTTGCCTTTTCCGGCCCGCGGCGGAAAGGGGATGGCCTCTTTCGTTGGCGGATGGTGAACAACTGAATACATAAAAAACGCCAATGTAGCTCAACGGTAGAGCTCTGGTTTTGTAAACCAGGGGTTGCGGGTTCGAATCCCGCCGTTGGCTTTTTTTTATTTTATGCCCGACGGGTATATTGCATGAAGTACAATTGGATGTGTTGGTTGGTAAAGGGTTAGACTATGGAACAAGCCATCGAAAAAGCCGGCGCCCTGATTGAAGCCATGGGTTACATTCGCAGCTTCAAAGACAAGATTGTTGTCGTCAAGCTGGGCGGCAGCATTCTGGATGACATGGAACTCCAGCGGAATCTGCTGGTCGATGTGGCGTTTATGTCGATTGTGGGGATGCGTCCGATTCTGGTGCATGGCGGCGGCAAGGCGATTACGCAGGCGATGAACGAGTCGGGGCTGGAGCCGGTGTGGGTTCAGGGCAGACGCTATACCGATGAACGGACACTGGCGATTGCGGAACATGTGCTGGTGCATAAGATGAATACGCCGATGTGTCAGATTCTCAATGAACTGGGGTGTCGGGGCATGGGGATGCACTCACTGAGCAGTTGCGTGGTGTTTGCCGAACCGCTGCGTTTAGTCAGTGATGATGGCCGCAAAATTGACCTGGGACTGGTAGGGGAAGTCACGGAAATCAATGGTGAACTGCTCAAAACACTGTGCCAATCCGGCGTCATTCCGGTCATCGCTCCGATAGCAAGAACCAAGACCGGGGGCGCAAAACTGAACTGCAATGCCGATACCGTCGCAGGCAAGGTGGCAGCCGCGGTGCAGGCGGAGAAATTCGTGGCTCTGTCCGACACGCATGGTATTCTCAGAGACATCAACGACCCGGAAAGCCGGATTTCCAGTGTCAGCGAAGCGGAAATCAACGAGATGATCAAGAACGGCATTATCAATAAAGGCATGCTGCCCAAGGTGGAGTCCTGCCTGGTGGCGCTGGACGGCGGAGTCCGCAAAGCCCATATCATTGACGGCAGATTCCCCCATTCGCTGCTGCTGGAAATTTACACCGACAAAGGCGTCGGAACGCAAATTATCAAATAAAAAGCTCGTCGTTCATCGTTCGGAGTTCGCAGCATTGTTGCCGGGCCTTTGGGATATGAGCTTTTAGGCATAGGATAAAAAATCATGAATACGCAAGACGTGATTTCGCAATTTAATCAGTATGTGATTGGCAATTACGGGCGGCTGCCGCGGGTGATTACGCGGGGCGAGGGCAATTATTTATACGATCTGGACGGCAACAAAATTCTGGATTTGTTCCCGGGCTGGGCAGTCAGCGGCATCGGGCATTGTCATCCCAAGGTGGTGGAGGCCATTCGCCGACAGGCCGGAGAACTGCTGCACATCGACAATACGTTTTATACGATTCAGCAGGGACAGCTGGCTAAGCTGCTGTCGGAGCGGGCGTTCGGGGGCAAATGCTTTTTCTGCAACAGCGGCGCCGAGGCCAACGAAGCCGCAATGAAGCTGGCACGTAAATTCAACGCCGGCAAAAAACGATACAAGTTTATTACTGCCGAACGCAGCTTTCACGGGCGGACGTTCGCGGCAGTCACGGCGACAGCCCAACCGAAATACCATGAAGGCTTTATGCCGTTATTGGCAGGCTTTGAATACGTCCCATTCAACGACATCGATGCACTGACCAACGCCTTCAGCGAGGAGGTCTGCGGCGTGCTGATTGAGCCGATTCAGGGGGAAGGCGGTGTGCGAGAGGCAACGCCGGAATATATGCAGACCATCCGCGACCTCTGCGATGAATCCGGGGCATTGATGATTCTGGATGAGGTGCAGACCGGTATGGGACGGACGGGCCGGTGGTTCGGGTATCAGCATTACGAGGTCGTGCCGGATATTATCACGCTGGCCAAGACGCTGGGCGGCGGAGTCGCCATCGGGGCCATCGTGGCCAAACCGGAAATCGCATCCGTGCTGGTCCCCGGAACGCATGCCTCGACCTTTGGCGGCAACCCGCTGGCATGTGCGGCAGCGATTGCAACAATTGAGGCAATCGAAGGGGATAAGCTGATCGACAATGCCGTACGGATGGGACAATACGCCATCGCAAAATTGAGTGCACTCAAGCAGCAATTCCCCATCATTCGGGAATTGCGGGGCAAGGGGTTGATGATTGGTATTGAGCTGACGGTACCAGGAAGCAACATTGTCAGCAAGTGCCTGGAACAGGGACTGCGAATCAACTGTACCCAGGGAAACATCCTGCGATTTATGCCGTCGATGACCATCAGCACAGAAGAAATCGATCAGGCGATTGGGATTCTGTCAAACGTTCTTGAAACGGAAGGATAAGATCATGAAAAGCTTTCTTTCGATCCGGGATTGTACGAGCCAGGAACTGCTGGAACTGCTGGATTTAAGCATCAATCTCAAAAAGCTGTATGCCAGCGGCAAGCGGGATTTGTGCCTGACGGGCAAAACGCTGGCGATGCTGTTTGAGAAGACCAGCCTGCGGACGAGAGTCAGTTTTCAGGTAGCCATGCAGGACCTGGGCGGCAACGCGATTTATCTCAAACCCGAAGACATCGGCATTATCGGACAGCGTGAACCGGCCAAAGATATGGCAAGGGTGTTTTCGCGGTATGTGCAAGGGATTATGGCCCGGACGTTCAAGCATGAGACCATTATTGAGCTGGATCGCTGGGCAACCGTGCCGGTCATTAACGCCCTGTCGGACTGGTCGCATCCTTGTCAGGCAATGGCGGACATGCAGACGGCCTTGGAACATTTCGGCAAGCTGAAAGGCTTGAAGCTGGCCTATATCGGAGACGGCAACAATGTCGCCCGGTCGCTGGCGTTTGCGTGTGCCAAACTGGGGCTGCAGTTTGTGATTGCTGCGCCGGCCGGATACGAGCTGGATCAGGATACTCTGGATACGGCCAACCAAATCAGTCCCGGCTGTGCAACCCAGATTCGCAACCCGATGGATGCGGTGAAGGACGCCGACGTGCTGTATACGGATACCTGGGTCAGTATGGGCCAGGAAGCCGAAAAAGAACAGCGGATTCGGGATTTCCAGGGATATCAGATCAATGACGCCCTGCTGGCTGCGGCGCCCAGGCGAGCCAAGGTGATGCACTGCCTTCCGGCGTACCGCGGCTATGAGATTACCGATTCGGTCTGCGAGTCGGCCCAGTCAGTGATTTTTGATGAGGCGGAAAACCGGCTGCACTTCCAGCGAGCCCTGCTCAAGAAACTGCTGAGCAAGTAATCGACCAACGATATGAAGCATACGATTTTAGTAGCCACAACCAACCCGGGCAAAATGCGGGAGCTGGCGGAGATGTTTTCGGAACTGGCCGGGGACATTGAATGGCACAGCCTGCGGGATTATCCCCATACGACCGAGGTGGAGGAAGATGGGGCAACATTTGCCGACAACGCCGCCAAAAAGGCGATGGGTTATGCCAGACAAACCGGGCTTTGGACAATTGCGGATGATTCGGGTCTGGTGATTGATGCCCTCAATGGTCGGCCGGGGGTACACAGTGCCCGATTTGCGACCGAAGGCGTAGGAAAATTGCCGCGTCAGGAGCAGGATGAGCTGAATAATCGCAAAGTGCTGGAACTGCTCAAAACGGTTCCCCAGGATAAACGGTCGGCACGGTTTGTCTGCTGTATGTGCCTGGCCAGCCCGACGGAGATTCTGATTCAGACGGAAGGCAAAATCGAAGGCCAGATTATCGATACACCACGTGGAGAAAACGGCTTCGGGTATGACCCGCTGTTTTACGTGCCCGCACTGGGCAAAACAACGGCGGAACTGAGCAGTGAGCACAAAAACGCCATCAGTCATCGCGGACAGGCGGCAGCACAGATGAAGCCTGCCCTGCGAGAGCTTTTAAACCTGTCTTAAATTGATACCAGCGGTGTTTTTATAAAAATGATGGACATTCTCTGCTTTTGTCGGGTACAATACCACAGGATACCCAGCGGGCAGGATGATTTCGCACCGGGCACTGGTCATTTTATGCCGCACGTCCTCACAGGGTAACATTGCCCTGCGAAGCTGCGATAATCATGCTGTTTCTCAAAGCTGGCGACTGAGAGCCTCTTGGCCGCAACGAACGGGAATACATTGAGAAAGATTCAGTGGATAAGCTGATAGAATTTACGGAGACGGAGGTTATGCTGGAGTTTCTGTTTGGCGATTTCTTGGGCAAAGAACGCCCCTTAAGCTGGGTATTGCAGTTCTGGCCGGTGCTGGTCAGTGCCTGGGTATTTGCACTGGCGGCAACGTGGCTGTGCAAAAAGATTGCCATCAAGCTGGGCATTGTGGACAAACCCAATAATACCGTAAAGACCCATAAGGAGCCGGTGGCGTATCTGGGAGGAGTTGGCATTTTGGTAGGGTTGGTTGTGGGGGTCCTGGCGGGAATCGCGATTATTCAAGGCCAGGAAGGATTTGATATTAGCCTGCGTTGGCTTTTGGGGATTCTGGGCGGAGCTGCGATTGCATGCTTTGTCGGGCTGGTGGATGATATTCTGGATATTAAACCCTGGCAGAAGATGCTGGGGCAAATGGCGGCAGCGGTAGTGCTGCTGGCAGTGGGAATCCGGCCAAGCCTGAGTATTATCGCCAAAAGTCTGGGGATGGATATGACGCCGGGAATGGAACTGCTGCTGGGGATTCCGATTGTCATCTTCTTCGTGCTGGGCGCCACCAATTCGCTGAACCTGCTGGATGGCCTGGATGGGCTTTGCGGGGGTGTCACCGTGATTATTACACTGGGCATGTTGTTTCTGGCAATTCATCTTTCGACCTGGCGGTTCAGTGATGAAGGCGACCCGGTTCGCATGACGATTTGTCTGGGACTGACCGGCGGGGTGCTGGGTTTTCTGCCGTTCAACCGGCATCCGGCCAAGATATTTATGGGAGATGCGGGCAGCCTGTTGCTGGGATTTGCCTGCGCAACGCTGATGATTCTGTTTGCCGAAGACGTGCCTCGCTGGTGGATGGCGTCAATTGTCATTTTTGGCCTGCCGATTCTGGATACGGCGACAGCCCTGGTACGGCGGCTGCTGAACAAACGCCCACTGTTTGTGTCCGACCGGGGCCATATTTACGACCAGCTGATGGACCACGGCTACTCGCTGAAACGCAGTGTTGCCATCTGCTACGGGTTGGCAGCAGTATATGCAGCCATCGGAATCGTCATGAGCCAGATTCGGACTCGGTATGCGCTGATTGTCTATCTGATCGTCATTATCCTGTCCGCCCTGATTGTCTGGAAAAAGGGCTTTTTAAAGATGGATGGCTTGCGGGGCGCGGTGAAAAAGAATTAGCCACTGCATTTGGCCAGATGCAAACAAACAGACTAATCCAAAGACAGAATCAGGTCTTTATGATACTATGCTCTGAGGGTGTTGGACCTGCGTTTGAATAAAGGGTGGCTCACACAATTGCTTCTGAGCAGCAAAGAGAAGATTTTTGTTCGCCAAAATGTATTTTTAGAGGAACCCTAAATACAAGGTACCGCATCCTGGACAGAGGATTTTGCGTTTTCATTTTCATCTTAGACCAGCGGGGTAGAACAATATGACGCTGACAGTAACAAGAATCGTTTGGGTCGCAGTGGGTTTGGTTTATGCCGTGTCTGCGCCGCTTGTGGCAACGCCTCTTCCGGCCCACTGGGGGGATTGGCAGGGTTGGGGCGACATGGGCGATGGAACCTATCGTAATCCCGTCTTGCCGTCGGATTACAGCGACCTGGACTGTATCCGGGTGGGTCAGGATTATTATGCCATCTCCTCCACCATGCAGTTTTGTCCGGGCATGATCGTCCTGCATTCCAAAGATATGGTCAACTGGCGCATCCTGGGGCACGTCGTTGACGATGTGACACAAATCGGGCCGGAGATGAATTGGGATCGCATGAACCGCTACGGACGGGGCATCTGGGCCGGGGCGATTCGCTTCCATAAAGGTCTGTTCTGGGTGTATTTCGGCACGCCCGACGAAGGATATTTTATGAGCACGGCAGCAAACCCCGCCGGACCGTGGGAACCGCTGCACTGTGTGATGAATCAGGCCGGATGGGATGATTGCTGTCCATTCTGGGATGAGGATGGGCAGGGATATTTCGTCGGCACACATTTCGCCGACAATTACAAAACCTATATCTGGAAAATGAGCCCCGATGGCCGCAGGCTGATCGAGGAGTCGCGGACGCTGATCAATGAAGGAGCCGGCCGTGAAGCCAGCAAACTCTACAAGATCAATGGCTGGTACTATCATTTTTTCAGCGAAGTGTTGCATGGAACCCGGGTGGTGATGATGCAGCGATCGCGTAGCGTCATGGGACCTTATCAGGAACGACGGCAGTTGACCGATGCCAATCGGGAATGGAGAGAGCCGAATCAGGGCGGACTTGTCCAGACCGAATCCGGCGACTGGTATTTTCTCACGCATCACGGTTCCGGCGACTGGGAGGGCCGCTGTATGAGCCTGCTGCCGGTAACCTGGGTCGATGGCTGGCCAATGATGGGCCAGACCACCCCCGATGGAAAGCCCGGAAAGATGACACTGGCCGGCACAAAACCCGTCCAGGGACAGGAGATGACCACGCCCCAAAGCAGTGATGATTTCAATAAGCCGGCCCTGGGGCCGCAATGGGAATGGAACTATCAGCCCCGCAGGGACAAATGGTCGCTGAGTGAACGGCCTGGATTTTTGCGTCTGAAGGCTTTCAAGCCGCTGCGCCCGGATGATCTGATGACGGCCGGAAATACGCTGACCCAGCGATCCTTTCGGTCACGCCAGAATTGTGTTATTGCAAAGCTGGATTTATCCGGCATGGTGGATGGACAAAAGGCTGGGCTCTGTCATTTTGCACAAAACCACTCGGCCCTGGGTGTCGTACAGAAAGGCATCGTTCGCAGAATCGAGTTTCGCGAAAACGGCACATTGACCGAAGGCCCTGAAATCAAGACAAATCATGTCTGGCTCAAGTCATCCTGGGGACTGGACGGCAAAAGCCAGTATGCCTATAGTCTCAATGGTCAGGATTTTGTCCCCTTCGGCAGCGACTATCAGCTCTCGTGGGGCTACTACAGGGGGGATCGCATCGGACTGTTCTGTTTCAATACCAGACAAGACGCCGGATTTGTAGATATTGACTTTCTGGATTATGACTATCGTAAATAAAAATCCGGCAGGCATGCCCCCGCATAGTCCCTATCAATCGGGATCAATCGGGCCGGCTTTTTTCTAACTTACTGGTTTGTCAGGCTTTACGTCCGACCCCGAAGACTCAACAGCAGCCGTTCCGTGCTTTTACGGCATCACTGCTTGAAGGGGGGCATTTCCGTCTGAGGCGGAACAGAAACAGCTAACCTTAGCCGCGTTAAACCGAGAAACACCAACGCGAATCAGGCATATCCATCGAACCAACAAAAAACAGACTTTTATGTTGACTGCCCTCAGGGATTATATAAAATCGCCATCTTAAATAAGCAATTAACTTAATCGCTATTGTGTTATCGGGATACTCCGGCGTGGTAAAACGTAAAGACGGCATAGAACGAAAAGCGCTGCTTCTCAAAGAAGCAACCCGTGTGTTTGCCCAAAAAGGCTTTCGGGACACCACCATTGCCGATATTTGCAGAGCCGCACATTCCAATACAGCCGCCGTCAATTATTATTTCGGGTCCAAGGAGGATTTGTACGCCGAAGTCTGGAAAAGTGCATTTCATACGGCCCTGCAGCAGTTTCCGCTGGATGGCGGCCTGCCTCCCAATGCAACGCCGGTTGATCAATTGAAGGCCCTGATTCGTGCTCATCTGTATCGGATGCTCGACGACGGCACGCTGGGCCATGCCGGGCAAATCTTGTTGATGGAACTCACAAATCCAACAAAATCGCTGGAGTTTATCAAAAATGATGTCATTGCACCGCTCCGCCAGCAGGTTCGCGGCATCATACGCCGGCTGCTGGGCGAGGCGGCAACAGAGGAACAGGTCACCTTTTGCGCCATGAGCGTCATCCACCAGTGTTTCGGATTCGGATTAAAACGAGACAGGCTCCCTCAATTGTTTCAATCCATGAAAAAAACGCAGCTTGTCGAGGCCCTGGTGGAGCATATCACCCTGTTTTCCCTGGCCGGGATTTCGGCTTTCAAAAAAACAAGACGCGAGAGGACAACACCGTGCGAAAAAAAATAACATTCACCAAGGCCTCGGCACTCAGGACAACAGGAGTCGTCCTGCTTGTTGGCCTATATGCATTATCCGGCTGCGTTTCTGTGGAACCGCACGAGGTCAAACCGCAGGTACAGATTTCGGATTCTTTTTCCGCTCAGGGAACCGAACCGCTTGCCAATCGCTGGTGGCTGTCGCTGACGGACCCAAACCTGGCAAACCTGATTGAACAGGCTATGACAGACAACTTCACGATTCGTTCCGCATGGGATCGACTCACCCAGGCGGAACAAACCGCTGTCAAAACAGGGGCCGGATTGCTGCCCTCTGCGACCTACAACGGACGGGCACGAAGGACCCGCCAGGACACGGATAGCCGCACCGATTACACCTCCAGTTATTCCGTTTCTGCAGCAGCTTCGTATGAACTGGACTTGTGGGGCAAGATCCGGTCTTCCCGTCAGGCCGCCCTGCTGGACGCCCAGGCCGCCCGGGATGACGTGGATACGGCAGCCATCACCCTCAGCGCCGCCATCGCAAAAACCTGGTACCAGCTGGCTGAAGCCCGCCAGCAGGAGCTCGTCATTGAACAGCAAATCGAAGTCAACCGCAAGGTGCTTGAGGTCATCAGGCTGCAATTCAGCAAGTCGCAGGTGGGAGCAACCGATGTCTTTCGTCAGGAACAATTACTCGAATCAACACAAGGCAGCCTGATTCAGGCCCGGGAACGCACGATTCTGCTGGAACACCAGCTTTCGATCCTGCTGGGAAAAAGTCCGGGCACCTGGCATCCCGATACGCCCAGGCTGATTGCCCCCGGTCAGCTGGTCGCCATTGACGTCCCCTCCGTGGTGCTGCTTCGCCGTCCTGATATTCGCAGCCGTTACAGTCAGGTGCAGGCGGCTGATATGCGAGTCGCCTCAGCCATCGCCGACCAGTATCCGGTTTTGAGCCTGACCGCCGGCGTGGAGTCGTCGGCACAAAAAACGCACGAGCTGTTTGATAACTGGCTCTCCAATCTGGCTGCAAATGTTGCCGGACCGCTTTTTGACGCCGGCTATCGCAAAGCAGAAGTGCTTCGAACCCGTGCCGTTTTGTCACAGAAAATCAATGATTACAGCCAGGCCCTGCTGGATGCCCTCCGGGAAGTGGAAGATGCCATTCAACAGGAATACCATCAGCGTCAAACCGTCCAAAATCTTCAAAAGCAGCTGGAACTGGCGCGTCAGGTCTATGATCGGACGCGACAGCATTATCTAAAAGGCCAGGTGGACTATCTGCGAGTTCTGGACTCACTGATCTCCCTGCAAAGCCTGGAACGCAACGAATTAACCGCTCGCAGACTGCTGCTGGAACGACGCATTGAGTTGTGCCGCTCCATTGCCGGCGGCTGGCCTATGCAGCGTCCCGAACAGGCCCGATTAACAAACCCCTAAGATCCGATAGAGAGTGACTATGGAAAAGCCCGATCACAGGATATCTCAAACTGCCCCCGAAACGTCATCCCCAAAACGCAACTGGAACAAGGCCTGGATTGTCAAATTCCTGCTGCCGGCGGTCATTCTGGTTCTGACCATCGGATTTGCCAAGCACCAGATCGACACCCGCCCCAGAGCAGCCCAGCAAAAACCGTCACCGCAGGCCCGCCTGGTCACGGTGGAAATCGCTCAACAGGCCGACCACACCACCGTCCTTTCGGCGATGGGAACCGTCATCCCCGCCAAATCCATTACCCTCACGCCGGAAGTGACTGGAAAGATTATCTCGATCAGTCGGGATGTTGTCCCCGGCGGCCTCATCCATGAAGGCCAGGAACTGTTTCGAATCGATTCCCGGGATTATGAAACCGTGGTCCAACAGCGTCAGAGCGAACTGGCTCAGGCCCAATTGAATCTGAAACTCGAATACGGCAGCCAGGCCATCGCACAGCATGAGTACACACTCCTGGCCGAAACACTTCAGGATCAGGATCGCGAACTGGTGCTGCGGGTTCCCCATCTGGACAAAGCCAGGGCCGCCCTGGAAGCTGCAACCGCAGCCTTGGCCAAGGCACAACTGGACGTCCAGCGCTGCCTGATCACCGCCCCGTTCAACGCCATCATTCAGGACAAACTTGAGGACATCGGGGCCAGGGTATCGGCTTCCACGCCGCTGCTGACCCTGGTCGGGACCGATGAGTACTGGATCGAAGCCCTGGTTCCGGTCGATCAACTCCAATGGATTCGTATTCCCCGCAGCCCGTCTGAACCGGGAGCTTCCGTCAAGGTCTATAATACCGCCTGGGGGGATACGGTGTTTCGGGAAGGCACCGTGATTCGTCTGCTGGGTCAACTGGAGTCGCAGGGGCGTATGGCCCGGCTTCTGGTCTCCGTCAGAGACCCGATGTGCCTGGAACCCTATTCCACCCAAGCCCCTCCCTTATTGATCGGCTCTTATGTCCGCCTTGAAATCGAAGGACAAACCCTTTCATCGGTGATCCCCCTCCGGCGAAATTATCTGCGTGACGGCAGCTATGTTTGGATTATGAACGATCAGGATATCATGGAAATCCGTCCCGTCAGGATTGTCTTCCGGGACAAGGACACCGTGTACATCTCGGAGGGCATCCGCCACGGCGAACGCATCGTAACCACCGACATCTCCGCACCCGTCAACGGCATGCGGCTGCGATTGAACGACGCACCCGTCGCCCCGGCAGCGGAGTCCCAGTCAGGCCAGGATAAAGTCCGCGGAGAGAACCAGTAATGGACAACAAGATTCAGACCGATGAGACCCGGGGAGTCATTGCATGGATGACGCACAACCGGGTGACTCCAAACCTGCTGATGCTGATCTTTTTGATCGGGGGAGCCATCCTTGCCCTGACCATCAAGAAAGAAGTCTTCCCTGAATTTGAGCTGGATATGGTCACCGTCAGAGTGCCTTATCCCGGCTCAAGTCCCGAGGAAGTCGAACAGGGCATTATTCTTTCAGTGGAAGAGGCCATTCGCGGCCTCGATGGGATCAAGGAAATCACCGCCACCGCATCCGAGGGATTCGGACTGGTCACTGCCGAATTGCTCGAAGGTGCCGATCAGCAGAAAGTCTATCAGGACATCAAACAGGAAATTGACCGGATTACCACCTTCCCCGAAGACGCCGAAAGGCCCGAAGTCAGCATGGTCATCCGCCGTCGTGAAGTCATTCAGCTTGAGCTCTACGGCGATGTCTCCGAATGGGTTTTGCGGGATGTCGCCGAGCAGGTCCGCGACAGCCTGCTGCAATCCCCCGGCATCACCCAGGTGGAATTGGACGGGGCCCGGGATTATGAAGTCCAGATTCTGATTGACCAGGAAACCCTGCGAACCTATGGCCTGACGCTGCAGACCATTGCCAGCAAAATCAGGGCTGCGGCCATTGAATTGCCCGGCGGCTACATCGAAACCCCCGGCGGAGACATCCTCCTGCGGGTCAAGGAACGCCGCGACTGGGCCAACCAATTCGCCCAAATCCCCATTATCACCACCGCAGACGGGTCGGTACTGCACCTGGAAGATATCGCACAGGTCAAAGACGACTTTGTGGACTCCGATCGCTTTGCATATTTCAACGGCTTCCGAGCCATCGGCATTGAAGTCTTTCGCGTCGGCAAGCAGACCCCCATCAGCGTCTCCACAGCAACACGAAACGCCATGAAAACCATCGAGAGCCAATTGCCGCCGGGCGTGCACTGGAGCATCAGCAGCGACGATTCCGAAGTCTATCGTCAGCGGCTGACTCTGCTGCTTAAAAATGCCGCTTATGGTCTGGTTCTGGTTTTGCTGCTGCTGGGACTGTTCCTCGAATTCAAGCTGGCTCTCTGGGTCATGATGGGTATTCCCACATCCTTTCTGGGGGCATTTCTGTTTTTGCCCTCCATGGATGTAACCATTAATATGATCTCCATGTTTGCCTTCATCATCGCGCTGGGTATTGTCGTGGACGATGCCATCGTCGTCGGCGAAAATGTGTATGATTACCGCAATCGCGGCCTGAGTTTCATCAATGCCGCCATTCAGGGAACCCGGGATGTCATGGTTCCGGTCGCCTTCAGCATCATCACCAATATCATCGCCTTTGTACCCTTGTGTTTCATGCCCGGGATGATGGGAAAGATTTGGAAAGTCATCCCGATGGTGGTCATCACGGTCTTCAGTATTTCGTGGATCGAGTCCATTGTGATTCTTCCCTCCCACCTGGCCCACGCCCATCGCACCAGCAAAGGCCGTCTGGCAACCTTCCTCCATAACCAGCAGCAGGCCTTCAGCCGGAAATTCGAAAAGTTTGTTGAACGCGTATTTGCTCCATTCCTCGACAAGTGCATCCAATACAGGCAAATTACCCTGGCCCTGGGGGTCGCCGTCTTTATCGTCGTCTGCAGTTATGTCTTTAGTGGACGGGTGGGAATGATTCTCATGCCGCGGGTGGAAGCGGATGCCGCTGTTGTCACCGCGACTCTGCCGTTTGGAAGTCCTTTATCCAGGGCCATTGAAATCAGCACTCTGCTGGAGACCAAGGCACAAGAGGTCGTCGCAGAAAATGGAAACGACAAATTAAGCAAGGGCATTTTTACCCGTATCAACGAAAATGTGGTCGAGGCCCGCATTTATCTGACGGATCCGGAAATCCGTCCCATCAGCACCGTCCGAACCACGGAACTGTGGCGTCAGAAGGTCGGCCAGATCCCCGGCCTTGAATCACTCCGGTTCGAATCGGACCGCGGCGGACCGGGTTCCGGGGCCTCCCTCACCATCGAGCTGAGCCATCGGGATATCGCTGTCCTCGACAGAGCCAGTGAAAAACTGGCCGCCCTGCTGAGCAATTTCCCGAATGTCAAGGATATTGATGACGGCTATACGCCCGGCAAGGAACAGTTAAACTTCAAAATCAAGCCCGAAGGACAGAGTCTGGGACTGACTGCCCAGGAAATCGCCCGCCAGGTGCGAAATGCCTTTTATGGCGCCGAAGCCATCCGTCAGCAGCGCGGACGCAACGAAATTCGGGTCCGGGTCAAACTGCCCCAGGAGCAGCGAAACAGCGAATATGATATCGAACAGCTCCTGATTCGAACACCCCAGGGAACCGATGTGCCCCTGATGCAGGTTGCGGAGGTGGAACGCGGCAGATCCTATACCAACATCAATCGCAGAAATGCCCGCCGGGCCGTTACCGTTACCGCCAACGTCGAGCCGATTGACGATACCAGCCGCGTCAAGGCTACTCTGGAAGAAAGCATCCTCCCGCAGCTGGTCCGCGATTTCCCGGGCTTGTCCTATGCCTGGGAAGGCCAGCAGCAGGACATGGCCGAAGGCATGCAGAACCTGTACATGGGATTCCTGTTTGCCATGCTGGGCATTTTTGCCATGCTGGCCATTCCCTTTAGAAGCTACTTTCAGCCGCTGATTGTGATGATTGCGGTTCCTTTCGGCATCGTCGGGGCCATCCTCGGACATATGATGATGGGCTACTCGTTAAGCATGATGAGCATGATGGGCATCGTTGCCCTCTCCGGCGTGGTAGTCAACGATTCGCTGGTCCTGATCGATTATGCCAATCAGATTCGAAAGCAGACCGCAGTATCCGCGTTCGAGGCGATTCGCCAGGCCGGCATCCGGAGGTTCCGGCCGATTATGCTGACCACGCTGACCACCTTTGGCGGACTGGCCCCCATGATCTTCGAGACCTCACGACAGGCTCGTTTTATGATTCCGATGGCGATTTCCCTGGGCTTTGGCATTTTGTTCTCAACCGCCATCACCCTGGCCATTGTCCCGTGCCTGTACACCCTGCTCGATGATGCCGGAAAGGCCCTCACCAAGTGGATCGCGGTCTTCAAGGATGAAAGACCCGGCACAGAGAATGCCCTGAACTGCGAAAATCCGTAGGCCGGTTTTCGCATCGTACCGCCGGTTCGCACGGCTCACAATACCGCTGGAGAGGCACTGTCTGGTCAGATACCAAGAGTCGCACCGGAATCTGGTATCCCAGACACCGTTTATTCCTGTTCTATATCCACGGCCAGAATCCCAACGCAGGTCTGGTCGTGCCGGGGTTTCATCACAATGCGAACCTTATCCGTTCGCAGCGGGTCCGCCGGATGCACAGTATTATAATTGTCCGCCAGCGTGCTGTACTGGTCGGTATTGTAGATTTTCACATTCTTCCACGAACCGTCCGCCAGGGTCTGCAGGCACCACGACTCCGGCAGCTGAACCCCGCCGTTATCGTTATACCAGTACACACTCACGCTGACGATTCGGTGCACCTGCCCCAAATCAATCTCGACCCACTGCGGCCTGCCTTTCTGCGGCCAGCTCGTCCAGCGGGGAATCGAGGTATCGGATGACGATTGCGGCGTATGCCGCATACGCACCGCATCCACCGTATCCTGGTCAAAGGTATGCGATGCCCGCACTGCCGAAAACTTCATATTCCGCGGATCACGCATATCCAGCTTGGCCAGCTCTCGCCCCGTACCAATCCAGGTAATCATCGAACTGCGATCCCGATTGCTCCAGGCATAATAAGGAATCAGCTTCAACTGCGACTCCCGCACGCCATCAGCGGTCAATTCATTGGCGGGAATCGTAACCTCAATCAGCCCCGCCAGCTTGCCGGTTTCGATGCGGCGGATCGTGGCCTGCCCCACAGCCTTCCCCGCATCCACAAAAAACCGCTGCACCGCCCCGCCGTTATCGATGCCTTCGGCACAATACACCAGCGGCCCCCGCGAGAAAGACACCCGCCCGCGATTGGCCGCAACCTGCTCGATGCAGGTATTGGCCTTCAGCGGCATCGGCAGCTTCAGATGAATGCGATCCCCTGCCTTCCAGAGCCGCTCGATCCGTGCAAAGCCTTTTTCGACCGCAGCCTCAATCCGCTGGCCATTGACCTCAACCGTCCATCCCGAAGAGGGATCGCTGTAGGCATACAGCCGCCCGGGCACAAATTGACTGCCCGCCCACGTCGGAATCCGGAGATTCAATGGAAACCGAACCGCCTCTTGCGGATCAATCTGCAGCTCAATTGCTCCCGAATACGGATAATCCGTCGTCTGCCTTAATGCGACCTTCATCCCGTTCAATTCAACCGCCGTCCGGCTGCTGCCGTAAAGCACCATATAAACCTGTGTGCCGTCGGTGGCATACAGATAGCCGGGGACCTGCGGAATCAGCCTTGCGATATTGGACGGACAGCAGGCCGTCCCAAACCACCCCGAGCGAGGCTGATGCCCATCGTCAGCCTCCAGCGGGTTCGGATAGAAAAAGCTCTTGCCGTCCAGCCCGATCCCCGACAGGCAGTTATTCAGCAGCGCTACCTCCGCCACATCCGCGTATTTGCCATCGCGATACTTCAAAAACATCCGCATATTGAAAAACACATTCCCCACCGCCGCACAGGTTTCCAGATAGGTATCCTTGTTGGGCAGCTCATACGACGGCCCGAATCCCTCAATCCCATGCACTGCCCCCAGACCGCCGGTGATATGCATCTTCGTATCCACTATATTGTGCCAGATGGAATCCAGGGCAAAGCTGTAATCCGACAAACCCAGAAGACTGTCCGCCTCGGCCATCGCCGCATATAAATACGTCGCACGTACCGCATGCCCCACCGCTTCGGTCTGCTTGGCCACCGGCGCGTGCTGCTGGGCATACGTCGGCGAATTCACCCCCGTCCCGTCCGGAATATACGTCACCCCCCGGATTTCCAGAAAACGCTTGGCCATATCCAGATACAGCCGCTTGCCCGTATAATGATACAGCTTCATCAGCCCCAGTTCGATTTCCTCATGCCCCGGGGCCTGGTTCACGGGTTTGCCATCATTATAATTCGGATCGCCCTCAAAAAACACCCGATGGATATGCCGGGCGCTCTTTTCCGCAACCTCCAGCAGTTTGGTCTTGCCGGTCGCCTGCGCATACGCCACGGCCGCTTCATACAGATGACCCACATTATAAAGCTCATGACTGTGCAGCACATAACTGTAAGGACGAGGCCCCATCTCCTCCACAATCGGATTGCCGCAGATATGCGACACATACAGGTAGCCATCCGCCTGCTGGGCTCGCGCTATAATATCGATAATGCGGTCCATCGTGGCCTCAATCTCGGGATTCGGCTCGGCAGCAATCATCAGTGCCGCCCCTTCCATCACCTTATAGAGGTCCGACGTATTAAACCGATGGGCTTCGGGTTTGGGACCGCCTTTGTTTTCCAGATACTCAGCACACATCCGCAGCCGCCGCTGGGCCACCTCCGTCTGGGTAAAGGCATGAGGCAGCGTATCCTGGACCAGCATCTTGATCCGCGGCGCCCAGATCACATCGTCCATTTTGACCCGTTCAAATGGAACCATTTTGACCGTGTCCGAGGCCGTCGCCGCCGCACACCAGACAACCCCGCACAATCCCAGCATCATAACCTCAGCCCAACAATGTCTGCGATTCTGAGTCATTCTGTATCCTTTCGCATAGTGTCACAAGAAAGACAAATCGAACTTCCAATGATTCCGTTTTGGCGATGTCGGATGCTATCGGTCACCGTTTAAGCTTGAGCTGTTTATACTTGCTGCGGCGGTGAGCCAGACGTTCGGGGTTCTCGGACTGAATCTTTTCCTCGTAGGTGGCAAAGTTGCCCTGGAACCACTGGGTTTTGCCGTTGCCTTCGAAGATCAGCAGGTGAGTGCAGATTCGGTCGAGGAAAAACCGGTCGTGGCTGATGACCATCGCACAGCCCTGGAAATCGATGATGGCCAGCTCCAGAACCCGCATGGTGTCCACGTCGAGGTCGTTGGTGGGTTCATCCAGCAGCAGAAGGTTGCCGCCGGTGCGGAGCATTTTGGCCAGATGAATGCGGTTGCGCTCCCCGCCGGAACATTCACAGACTTTTTTCTGCTGCTGGGAGCCTCGGAAATTGAACTTGGCGACATAGGCCCGTGAAGAAATGGATAGCCCCCCAACATCAATCTTGTCTTTGCCGTCGGTGATTTCCTCGAAGATGGTTTTATTGCCGTCCAGCGTATTGCGATGCTGATCCACATAACCAATGGCAACCGTGCTGCCAATCTCGATGGAGCCGGCATCAGGCTGCTCCTGCTGGGTAATCAATTTGAACAACGTGGTCTTGCCAATACCGTTGGGGCCGATTACACCCACGACAGCATTGGGAGGCAGCTCAAACGTGCAGCGGTCCAGCAGCAGATTGTCACCGTAGCTCTTGCACACATCCTTGAACGACAGCACCTTGTCGCCCAGACGCGGGCCGGTGGGAATTTGAATCAGCACATCGCTGTTACGGTCTTCAGCAGAAATAGTAGTCAGTTCTCCATAGGCGTTGATACGGGCCTGGTTCTTCTGGTTGCGGTCACGCGCCGAAGCCGTAATCCATTCAAGTTCGCGGGCCAGGGTCTTCTGTCGCGGAGACTCTTTTTTCTCCGTTTGGCGGAGTATCTCCAGCTTCTGTTTAAGCCAGGACGAATAATTGCCTTCAAACGGAATCCCGCGGCCTTTGTCCAGCTCCAGAATCCACTTGGTAATGTTATCTAAAAAATAGCGGTCGTGAGTGGCAATAATGACGGTTCCCGGATAGTCACGAAGGGCAACTTCCAGCCACTGGACGGTTTCGGCGTCCAGATGATTGGTCGGTTCATCCAGCAGCAGCAGGTCCGGTTTTTCCAGCAGGGCCATGGACAGGGCCACACGGCGGCGTTCCCCCCCGGACAGCTGACTGACAGGGGTATTATCCGGGGGCAGCACCATCGCATCAGAGACAATATCCATCAAACGCTCGGTTTCCCAGCCCTCGCAGGCATCAATTTTATCCTGAAGAACACCCAGTTCTTCCAGCAGCTTGTTCATCATCTCATCGGACTGAGGTTCGGCCAGTTGCTCCGAGATTTGGTTGAAGCGGTCCACCATATCGAGGGTGGGCTGGATAGCCGTCATCAGGTTCTCGCGGATGGTTTTATTCAAGTCAATCTGGGGCTCCTGAGCAACGTAGCGGACTTTCATTCGGGGAGCCAGCCGGGCTTCGCCGTGGAAGTCCTTGTCGATTCCGGCCATGATGCGAAGCAGCGTGCTTTTACCGGATCCGTTCTCGCCGATGACACCGATTTTGGCACCATAATAGAACGAAAGAGAAATATTGCTTAACACGTTCTTTTCGCCATAACGCTTGGACACATCCAGCATTTCAAATACAAATTGTGGAGGCATTGGATACAATTCCTTTATCATTAACACCTATTATTTTGCCGCCGACAGGGCCGCAGAATATATCGAATACGGACTAAGCTGAATCTTGGACCGACAATTTCATCCAAATTCTGTGAATTCGAATCGTTGGGTCAAAAAGAAGTACTTCTATTACCACATTCCGGGACCAAACACAATATGATACTCACTATGAACAGACAAGAGACATAAAAAGACAAAATAAGCCTTGTATGTCTATAAAAATAACTAAATGTACTCCTCTTGTCATAGCTTAATTCTATTATGAATAAATAACTTGTATTTCTGATATGAAATCCCCCTTAATCAATCCTAAATTGTTTCAGGCAAATATCGCAAGATCAATAACAGACTTAACCTGTCAAGTAACTCTCATTGAAAGCCGCACAGACATTCTGCTTGTTTCAACACAGGGACACTTTCTTGTATTCCTATCTACTTATATATAAATATATTTTTTAAAAACTTTCTTTTTTGTTAGCAATTATTATTCTCCATCTGACATATATAATGAGGTCAGGTTGAGCAAGCCAATAAGCATCATTTCCAGACCGAGTTTATAGTTTTTCTACACATTACCAACTATGAACTGTCTTAAGAAGGAGCAGAAATGATAAACGAACCCAATTTAGTACGTCGCGGCTATGTCGGAAAGCGTTACCCCGTGGTAGCTCGCGGCATAAACCCGGACGTTGTCCGGCCAAACGAACCCAATTTGGTGCGTCGCGGCTATGTCGGCAAGCATTACCCCGTGGTAGTTCGCGGCATAAACCCGGACGCTGTCCGGCCAAACGAACCCAATTTCAGGCCAGAGATGAGCTGTTGCTTTCCCCTGCATAAAGCCGTACAATCATTGTTCTATTATGGCAAAAACAGCACAACAATCAGGTCAATTGGTAATTCGGGACTGCGGCCTGGCCGAGTATGGCCAGATCCTGTCCGTCCAGCAGGAGCTGCTGGCAGCCCGGCAGGAAGACTCGGTCCCAAATACGATCCTTGTGGTCGAACATCACCCGGTCATCACACTGGGGGCTCGGAAAAGCGAGAACAAGCTCCGAGCCGACGATGCAGCATTGCGGGCAAAAGGCATCGAGATTGTGTCCATCGGTCGCGGCGGCGGTACCACCGCCCACAACCCCGGCCAGCTTGTCATTTACCCCATCGTCAAACTCAAGAGCCTTAACATTGACGTCACCGAATTCGTCCGCCGAATTGAGCAGGTCGGACTGGAGTTGCTGGCCCAGTTGGACATTACCGCCAACCGCAAAAAAGGTCTGCCGGGCCTGTGGGTTGGCGACGAGAAAATCGCTTCCGTCGGCGTCCAGATCAAAAAATGGGTCACCATGCACGGCATCGCCATAAATATCCAGAATGACCTGTCGATTTTTGATTGGATTGTCCCCTGCGGGCTGGACGGAGTTACTATGACTTCAGCCGCCCGACTGACCGGCAAACAGTACAATATGAACACGATTCACCAGGCGGCTGCACAGCTTTGCCGCAGACTATTTTCAAAGGAACACGAACGACATGGAACCCAAACGCAGACTACCCGAATGGCTTAAACGCCGCATCGGCTCCGGCCAGACCTTTCAGCATACACATCAGACACTCAACACACTGAGGCTGGAGACCATCTGCACCCACGCCAACTGCCCCAACCGCGGGGATTGCTGGAGTCGCGGCACGGCCACCGTCTTAATTCTGGGCGATGTCTGCACACGCAACTGCAAATTCTGCTCCGTGGGTCACGGCAAACCCAAACCCGCCGACCCTACGGAACCGGCCCGTGTGGCGGCAATGGCAGTCGAGATGAAACTGCGATTCCTGGTGATTACCAGTGTGGATCGCGACGACCTGCCCGATGGCGGTGCGGGGCATTTTCGCGATGTCATTCAGGCCTGCCGCAATGCCAGCCCGGAATTGAAGTTCGAATTGCTCGTGCCGGATTTCCGCGATTGCCAGGACCAGGCACTGGACATCCTCGACCCGGCCCGTCCATTTATCTTCGGTCACAATATCGAAACCGTTCCCGCGCTGTACCCGATTGCCCGGCCTGGCGGCGATTACCGACGGTCGCTGAACCTGCTGGAAAAGGCCCACACCCGCTGGGCCGACACCCAGACCAAATCGTCTATTATGTTGGGCCTGGGCGAGACCGACGGACAAATTCTGGATGTCCTTAAAGACTTGCGATCTGTCGGCTGCAGTCGGGTTGCCATTGGGCAGTATCTCAAGCCCGACAAACACGCACTGGATGTTGTTGAGTATATTCATCCGGATAAATTCGACTACTGGGCACAAACCGCCAAAGACCTGGGCTTTTCCTGGGTCCAAAGCTCCCCCTTTACCCGCAGTTCCTACCACGCAGAACAGGAATAATACACGACTTTTTTCATCTTGTGCCATTTCGCATCTGCCAGATTGGCCTTTATCGGACGTTTTGCAGATTGATTTTCATAATACATATTTTACTCATCAATAATCCGTATTGTTACTGATGTCAGGGGATTATTTAGGACTACGCAAAAAAAGTATTCTCGTCACGGTCTTGCGTTATTGGCCGCGTTATTATTCCTGGCGGTTTTTTCTGCCTTATCGGTCGGCTTTCTGAGCCTGTCCAGCGCCAACACCCAGATTGCCTGCAATCACAAGCATGGCAACGGTGCCCTGACCAGCGCCCTGTCGGGCTACGAGGTCGTGCGTTATCTGATGGAGGGGATTCAGATTTACGGCATGCATCCTGCCGGCACGGTGTATGAAGTCTATCAGCAGCTTCAGAATCGCATCAGCAGTTATGGGATGAGCTGCATTCAGGCCAGCTACAATCTCTCGGCAAACAAGATTACTGTAACCAATGTTCCCCTGACAGCAAACGGCAGCAAATCCTTCTATTTCACCCTGACCGGCGATGATACCGATTCGAACCTGTTTCATACCACCATTACCGGTATCAACGGCGATATCAGCCGGCGCATCGCGGTGAACTATCAACTGATTGCCCGCGGTCACAGCGTATTTGATTTCGGTATCGCCACCAAAGGTCCCCTGCTGATGAGCGGACAAACCTCGGTCAGCGGCGTCAACATTGCGGTGGAATCCGATGTGTTCATCGATGCCAATACGACCGGCGATTCCTTTACCATCAGCAACCAGGCTCTTGTGCAGGGCAATGTGCATATTGTCAATCCTTATGCGTCTTATACCATCGGCAACAAATCCAGCATTGGCGGTGAAACCGGCAAAGCGGCGGAAGACCACGTGTATGTGGTGGTCGATCCCGTGGATTTTCCCACTGCCAACCCCACGTATTTTCGACAATTTGCCACCGGTCCCACCATCGATAAAACCAACGTAAATAATTATACCGTTCTGGAAAACGCAGTGATTGCGGCGGGAACCAATCCCACGTTTGCCAGTGATATGGTGATTAAAGGGGTATTGTATGTTGAACAACCCAATACCGTCAAATTCTCTGCCAAGACCACGGTGCAGGGTATTATCGCGGCGGAATCGCAGGCCGGCGTCATCAATACTGCCAATAGCCTTCAATTTACCGGCCAAGTTGTCTGTGTGGATGTGTCCACCCTGGAAGGGTCGCAATTTGATGCCATACGGAGAGAAACCGGTACGTTTTTGATGGCACCCGGATTTTATGCGGACTTTACCGGACAGGCCAACGTGATCAATGGCGTGATGGCCGTGGGCGGCATTCGCTTTACAGGGGATGCCGGCGGTACCATCAATGGTTCGATTATCAATTACTCCTCTGTGCCTGTCACCCTGCAGGGACAAAGTGAGCTGTTGTTCAACCGTTCCGGCACGTCCCAGAATCCTGCAGGTTTTGTCCCTGTCAGGACGATTACCCTTGATCCCTCCTCATATTGCGAAATTTAACTTACCGGACTTACACTCCCCCTTGTTTTCAACCGCAACATTTGCCATATTTTCTTTAGAGATGTTGAAATACTATTCGTTTCGGGGGGAAACCAATGAAACGTGTCAGACAACCTGGTTATCAGCACCACCGCGGCATCGCCTTGATTGCAGCGATGATCTTTCTGGCCATCTTTGCGTCGCTGTCGATTGGCTTTTTAAGCCTGTCCAGTGCCAACACGCAGATGGCGGCCAATCACAAGGCCGGCAATAACGCCCTGAATGCAGCCTTGTCGGGTCTGGACTGTGCGCTCTATGTCGCACGCAAAGCTTCGACCACCAATCCCTTGAAGACCGGGTATAATTATGTCACAGCAACCGAAGCCGACACGATGTGGTCCAAGCTGTGTTCGCAGTTGCAGACGGTCAAGCTGGGCAATGTGACGGTACCCAATGCCATGGCATTCACCGATGCCGGCGGTACCGGGATGCGTATTTTTACGCCTGCTTTTATTCCCTGTCAGAGCGGCGGTGCTTTTCAAATTACCTTTTGCCGATATAACAGCAATCCCAAACAAGTGGTCGTTCAGGTCACCGGAACTGATGAGGGCATCAGCCGGACACTGAAACTCAATCTGAACATCGTCAAAGATGCGACCGTGATGAACTATGCGCTGGCCGGACGCGGACGGATGTGGATTACCGGCGACACGACCATTCACGGCAGCATTTACAGCTCATGGAACCGGGCTGCGATCTCGCCTTTTAATATGACTTCCGATTCAAGGGTCGAAGGGACCATTAACACGGTGTTATCCAAAGAGACCATTCGGGCTCAGTCGTATCAGCTGGAAACCCTGGACAGTGACGGCAATCCCATGTTTGATGCGGATGGCAACCGAATCTATACCTCTGCTGACGAAATCCAGGGATACCACGAAGGCATTAACTACGGGGTTCCCGACCAGAGTAATATTCCCGGCCTGAGCATCAGTGATTACAATACATCGATGTATAAAAACGCGATTCCCAATGTCACAGTCCCTGCAACCGGCTCGCGGGTGGAAAACGGCAGAATTTCGACCACCGGCATCACCAAAGTCCGCGAGTATTTTCCTCATGCCGCGGGCAACTACAGCCAGCCTGCCAGCAGCAGCAGTCGCACGCTGGATCGCTATAAATATGAAAACAAGACTTTCCGAAATGTCGTATTAAACAGCAACAACAACGCCTTATTCAAAAACTGTACCTTTGAGGAAGTGCTGTATATCGACTGTTCGACCAGCACCAGCACCTATTACAACAATGTGCGGTTTGAAAACTGCACGTTTAACGGGGTCATCATTACCAACACCCCCAGCAGTCTGAACTGGCAGGCCAATTGTCTGTATTTCACGGGAACGGCGACATTCCAGAATAATTCTTCGATTCCCGAGGCGACGATTCTGGCTCCCCACTTCAACGTCAACCTGGGCAATACCAACCCCAACACCGGCGACAATAACATCCTGACAGGGGCCATTGTCGGCGGGATTGTGGACGTGCGCGGCAACGCCCAGATTTACGGCACCATTATCTCGATGGCCGATACGACCAGTTACACCTCGGGCTATGTTACCAACATCGGTGCCACGCTGAATGACGGCGGTTCGGAAACCACCGAAGCGGGGGATATTGGAACCATCGAAATTACCCCCGCGACGGAGAACCTGCTGCCCAGCGGGATCACCAGCCCTGTGATATTTAAACCTGCAACCGACTCTTATCAGGAATGCATTTAACCGACTTTAATCGAAAGGAAATATCTATGAAACGGATGATGATTGCACTGCTTTTACTGGTTTGCCTTGTGATGGTTCAAGGCAGCGTGTATGCCCACAGCCTTGCGTACAATACCGGCACGGTCGCTCTGAGTGACGGCGATGAGGGTGATATGCCTTCCGACGGCGACGGCGGCGACAGCTCTTCGGGCAGCGAAGCGAATGAGTAGCAAGCAGGGAGTGAACTCCTTTTCCAATAAGGCCGTCTGTGATTACACCTTCCGGGCGGCCTTCTTTTTGCGCTGTGGGCCGACTATGTTTTGTCCGCTCCCAGAGACAGAATAACCTCATAAAGGGCCTGTGTGCCCTGGGAGCCACGGCCTTTGGCAGCCAGGATACCCAGCAGCTCGGCGGCCAGGGCTGTCCCCGGCAGAGGCTGGCCGATTTTGCGGGCGGTTTCCTGCACCAGACGCAAATCCTTCAATTGCAAATCCACCTTGAAGGCGGGGGCGAAATCACCTGCCAGAATTTTCGGGCCCAGATTCACCAGGGATCGGCTGGAGGCGGCACCGGCGGAAGTGGCGGCCAGGGTCGTATCGAGATTCAGTCCTGCCCGTTTGGCAAAGGCCAGCCCTTCGGCAATACTCATAATCGTATGGATGACCATGATCTGATTCACCAGTTTGGTGGTTTGGCCGGAGCCGACCGGTCCGCACCAGGTAATCGCGGTCCCCATGGCATTCAGAACCGGGCGAATGGATTGCACAACCTCCTGCGGACCGCCAATCATAATCGAGAGCTTGGCTTCTATGGCCCCTTTCTGTCCGCCGCTGACAGGGGCATCCAGCAACGTGATATGTCTGACTGCCAACTGCTCAGCCATACGGACGGTGGCGTCGGGACTGATGGTGGAATGATCCACACACACAGCGCCGGGCTTTGCGGACTGAATCACACCGTCGGAACCGAGCAGGACTTTTTCCACATCGGGCGTATCGGGCAGACAGGTAAAAATGATATCGGCATTCTGGGCGGCCTGTGCAGGACTGTCGGCCCAGACGGCACCGGCGGCCAAAACCTCGGCGGCCTTTGACTTGGTGCGGGTATGGACCGTAACCCGGTAACCTGCCTTGAGCAGATTCAGGGTCATCGGAGCCCCCATAATCCCCAAACCGATAAAAGCCAGCTGCTGTGTCATCGGACTACCGCACCAGTCCCAGTCGGCGCAGGGTTGCTTTGGCCCATTTTCCGGCGCGAATCTGCGACCAGACAAACAGCCACACCACCACCAGCCAGAGTGCGACGAATCGCAGATAGCACATCACCTGCCAGAAGGAGGATAATTTTGCCTTGGCCGCCCATTCACACAGCAATTCCCTAGGCAGATAAATCGCTCCGGTAACCACCCCCGGCAACAGCACCTGCCAGGGCAACAGAATCACCAGTGCAAACAGCGAGATGAAGAACGCCCGGCTGATATGATTGATGCCGCCAAGTCTGCCGGTCAGCGAAATCTTCAGGCTCATCAGCAGCATCAGACAGTACATCGTCGAGGTAATAACCAGAATAAAATTGCACGCATTGACCACCATTATAACGGTATGACAGGATGGACGGATGCGGAAAAGTTCCGGCAGCGTGTCCTCTTGCGTCGAAGCCTGAGACCGTGACATAGCGTCTTGCGTCGCAGCTGGTGTCGCAGTCTGCTGGACCGGTTCGACAGTCAATGTATCCGAAGACAGATCGCCGGACACGACATTCTGTACCGACTCGGCCAGGGCTGTGATTTGGCTGGCAGCCTCAGCCACATCCGACGACCCCGCATCCTGAACAGCTGGGGAATTGACATTCAGAGTGCCGGCCCTGCCGACTCCGGCAACCGGCCAACCGCTGCCCGCGCAGGGACAGTCGGAGGTATCAATACGGCCGGCACGTTCCAGCCAGAATACGATGCCAGTGACAATCAGGCAGAGCATGATCACGACAAACAGAAAATTCTTCATGGAACGAATCGCGCCGATGGCCTCGAGGCAATCGGTCGTATCAATCAAATCAGGGGTTTTCTGCGGTTTATTATCTTCCATATAAGGGTCTCCTGTCAGAGCATTTTTCGAAATGCATTATAGGCGGCGTTAACCGTCTTTTCAATATCTTCCGTTGTGTGGGCCAGCGAGATAAACATCGCCTCGAAGGCACTGGGGGCCAGGTAAATCCCCTGCTCCAGCATGGCGGCAAAAAACGCTTTAAAGCGAGGCATATTGCAGGCCTTGACGTCGTCGAAATGGTGTACAGGCCGGTCGGTAAAAAAGCAGGTCATGATGGAGCCGACCCGGTTGATAGTCATAGGGATGGCAGCCTTGCGAGCAGCATCAGCCAGACCTTCGGCTAACGCGGCTGCGGTTTGCTCCAGCGTTTGATAGCAACCAGGGTCCTGGAGGATGTCCAGACAGGCATTGGCGGCAGCCACAGCCAAAGGGTTGCCGCTGAGCGTGCCGGCCTGATACACCGGCCCCAGCGGAGCCAGCAGATCCATAATATCCTGTCTGCCACCGACGGCAGCACAGGGCAACCCCCCGCCGACAATTTTACCCAGACAGGTCAGGTCGGGCTGAATGGCGTAGAGCTGCTGGGCACCGCCGAAAGCGACACGAAAACCAGTAATGACTTCATCGAAAACCAGCACGGCGTTATGCTCGGTACATAATTGCCGAATCTGCTGGAGATAGCCGGGCTGTGGGAGGACGACGCCCATGTTGGCGGCGACGGGTTCAATGAGAACACCTGCGATCTGGCCCTGATACTTTTTAAACGCCAGCGTCAGGGCGTGGATGTCATTGTATGCAATCGTCACCGTCTTGGCAGCCAAATCCGCCGGGACACCGGCACTGGAGGCAGTGGATAATTCCGCAACGCCGGAGCCGGCCCTGACCAGCATACTGTCGCAGTGGCCGTGATAGCAGCCAATCATTTTAATGAGAATATCCCTGCCGGTATAGGCCCGGGCCAGTCGGACAGCAGTCATCGCCGCTTCGGTTCCGCTGCTGACGAGGCGGACTTTCTGGATGGATGGATAAGCCGAACAAATTCGCTGGGCCAGTTCGATTTCGCCTTCGGTAGGGGCCCCATAGGAAGTCCCCAGTGCGGCGGCCTGCTGGACAGCAGAGACAACCGCCGGGTGGGCATGGCCCAGAATCATCGGCCCCCAGGAACCAACGTAATCTATATATTCATTGCCGTCAATGTCCCAGATTCGGCTGCCGCGGGCAGACCGGATAAAGACCGGACAAAGCTGAACTTCGCGAAATGCCCGCACGGGAGAATTGACCCCGCCGGGAATGACCCGGCAAGCCCGTTCATAGGCCGATTGCGAATGCGTAAAACACCTGATTATTTGTTTTGATTGTTCGCCCATTGAGCGGCTGAATCCTCAATACTATACCTTTTGCGATCACGTATTAACGGGACAAAGTATAGTATCTTTGTGAAAGTTTGTCCAAATCTTTCTTGCGTGGCGGGCTTGCGAGACACGGGAGCAAATGCGGTCCTGTAAATTGCAAGGTCATTATTTACAAGAGATTAGACATCAGCCAAGGGCTGGCAAGAATTAGAGTTTACGGTCCAATTTACGATAACTGATAGCCTCACTGAGATGTTCAGGACGTATATTATCGCTTTGCTCCAAATCCGCAATCGTGCGGGCAACTTTACAAATTTTGTCATGAGCCCGGGCGGACAGGCCAAATTCGGTCATTGCCTGCTTGAGCATCATTTGGCAGGGGTCATCCAGCTTGCAGCATTTCTGGATATCGCGGTGGGTCATAGTTGCATTGGTCATCAGGCCGTCTTTGCCGAAGCGGGCGGACTGGATGGCGCGGGCTGCAGAGACCTGCCGACGAATCTGCTCGGAGGGGGTGCCGTCCGGCCCGCTGCGAAGGCAGTGGAAGGAAACGGGGGCGACTTCACAGTGAATATCGATGCGGTCCAGCAAAGGGCCGGAGATTTTGGCCATATAACGTTCAATCTGGACCGGGGTGCAGCGGCAGCGTTTATGGTCGGAGCCGAAATAGCCGCATGGACAGGGGTTCATGGCGGCTATCAGGATGAAACGGGCAGGGAAACGCATGGTGCCTTTGGCCCGGTTGACCATCACTGTTCCTTCTTCAAGAGGTTGACGAATCATTTCCAGGACATTGCGGGGAAATTCAGCAAATTCATCAAGAAAGAGGATGCCGTGATGCGACAGGCTCAGTTCACCGGGGCGAGGATGGGTGCCACCACCGACCAGCGATGGGCCGGAGGCGGTGTGGTGCGGGGTTCGCACCGGACGTGTGGCAATTAACGCCTTGCCCTTCTCCAGAAGCCCCACGGCGGAATAGACACGGGTGGTTTCCAGCGATTCGGCAAGGGTCAAATCCGGCATAATGGTCGCCATTCGCTGGGCCAACATGGTTTTGCCGGAGCCGGGCGGACCAATCATCATGACGTTGTGCCCCCCTGCTGCGGCAATGGTCAGGGCACGTTTGACGGATTCCTGACCTTTGACATCTGAAAAATCGATATCGTAGGCGGACGACTGGCGAAACAGACTTTCTATGTCGATTACAGTAGGTTCTATTGGGAGCTGATCGGTCAAAAATGCGACAGCCTGGGCAAGGGAGCCTACGCCAAAGACCTCGATATCCTGCACTACAGCGGCTTCGGGGGCGTTTTCGATAGGTACAATAATGCCTTTGAAGCCTTGTCTTGCGGCGGCCATAGCCATACTGAGGACGCCGTTGATGGGTCGGACACGGCCATCAAGGGCCAATTCGCCGGCAATCACGTAATCGCCCATTTTATCAGTGGTGATTTTATCTCCACTGGCGAGGATGCCCAAAGCAATGGGCAGATCGAAGGCGGGGCCGGCTTTTTTGACGTCGGCGGGTGCAAGGTTAATCAGGGCAAGTGTTTCCGGATATCGGAAACCCGAATTTGTGATGGCACTGCGAACGCGTTCAATGCTTTCCTTGACGGCGGCATCGGGCAGGCCGACAATCATCGGTTTTTCGAGGCCATTTAGCGAAATATCGACTTCGACTTCACAGAGAATCCCCTCAATGCCTTCCAAAGTCACTGAATACAGTCGGGACAGCATACAGATCCTTTTAAAAAAGTCCTTCACACTCCTTACTTTCCGGATTGGCCAAACTACAGAACCATTCAGATAGCCTGTATTGTAGAGATTTTTTGTCCAAACGACAAGTGTTTTCCGGGTTGTTTTGGCGGGATTATTGTGGTAAAATGGCGAAAGTAAAAAAGTAATAATCTATCTGTTATTTTTTGAATGCAAAAATATTTTATTCATATTAAAAATAATGTTGCATTCAAGCCGATGATTAGTATATAATGACGTTTGGAATTATAGCTCTTTTTCTTCTATTTACTCTCTATATGTTTCAAAGAGCTAAAGCGGGACGATAATACTAAGTTATATTTTCAGAATTCTATTAGAACGCTTTAGCAAGGCTGGTACCGAAAGGTATCAGCCTTTTTTTGTGTGTGACTCTCCCCCTGTCGGATCATCGTTTCGACATTTTCAGTCGTGTTTTCGCATATCAACCACCAGTGCGGCCAGCAGAATATGCCGGAGCCGTTCAACCGTCAGTCCGTCCAAATAATCTTCGGTGAAATCCAGTTTGAGTCTGCCTGGAAAATGCAGCAACTGGTTTTTAACCTCCCTTTTACTCATCACTGCGATATCGCAGCACAATTTTTCGAAATCGGCATATCGAGCCATACCTGTTACCCCATGACGTATTCACAACTTTGTCCTCTATGGAAATGTCTTCGGACAGGAATGCGGGCGGGTTAACAGAAAAGATGACAAGAAATATATACCCAACGGGGATAATGATTCCGCGACGGCCACAGGCCGTTTTATGCCGCTGGTACCCACGGGGTAACGTTACCCAACGCAGCCGCAGTATATTGCTGCTGGAAGCTGGCGGCCCAAAGCTCTTTAGCCGGCACGAACCGGAAAATTTCAAGCAGGATTAGTATAAAAAAAGGCCGCGGTGGTTTTCACCGCGGCCTTTGAAACCTTTTACCTGGCCGAGTTACTGTGCCTGTAACGGTGTGCTCCACTGGCCCGTATTCTGCAGCGGGGAGCGGTCGCGGTACCGAACACGGTACTGATAACCGACGAACTGGCTATCGACTCTGACCCAGATGACATTGGGTGTCGGAGCGGTCCCGTTCGGGTTATTCGGGAGACCCGCCATATTGTCGGCATTTCTCCACATCGCGTCGGCACCTGTCAGAGCATCTCCATCAACACGCTGGAACTGATATTCGACACCGCTGGCATCGGTGGCTTCCTGGGCCACAATCAGGTGATACCAGATTCCGTTGACATTGACCTTGGTGGCACTGGTCAGAACCGCCGGATTCGGCTGCGGAGGCTCATTATCCACAGCCTGCGGAGTTGCCGACGCGGCGGCAGACCATGCCGTCCATGGGCCTTTGTTATAGCGGCAACGAACCTGATAAGTATAAGCCTGTCCGTTGGTCAAGCCGGTATCGGTAAATACCCACGGTGTTGTCGAGTAGAAGGTGTTTGCCGGCAGGTTGGTACTGTTGGTGTGGTTCTGCACGGTAAAGATGACCGAACCACCCACAGCCGTCGGTCCAACAAATCTGGCATACTGATATTCCAGTCCCAATGCAGCAGACGTGGTAATCTGCAGCGCCGTCATGGTAATCCGAGTCTGATCCACAGGTGCAGGCAGAGTCGTCCACTGCATCACCGGGTTGACCACGGGGTTCAACGGATCCGGCTGCGGGAAGTACTGTGAACCCGGAATTCCAACCTGAGTCACCGCGGCAACCGTGGTATTGCCCATCGGGTCGCGAACCTGATATTGGAACTCATATGGGTCGCCAAAGATCAGACCACTGGAGATCGTATAGGCAGGATCTGCCAGCCATCCACTGTCGGGACCGCCAACCGGATTGACACAGACGAAGCGATACTGCAACTGACTTTCGGAGAACCAGTTATCTTTGGTGGGTTGTCCTGTCAACACCAACCGAGTGGGCGTATTGAAGGGCGCCACAATGGGATCGACCAATGCCCACGCCGGAGCCGTCGGACCTGCGTCATCGGCTTCGAGCCAGCATCGTGACAGAATCGCCACATCATCCAAGTCAACCGACGCATCATAGTTGAGGTCTGAGCCACCGCACCAGGTGTTCAGGTCACTGCAGTCAAACAGCCAGTGCACAACCAGCACAGCCAGATCATCCACTCCAACCTGTCCGTTCAGGACCAGGTCGGTCATGACACAATTGGAGGTACCCTGCTGGATTGAATAGTGATAGCCCATATCAACGATTCCCTTATCCAGACCGCCAAGAACGTTGGTGGTATAGGTGTCCAGCCCAAGTGTACCCGAAGGCATTGAACCGGTGCTGATGCAGGGTCCGCTCTGGTTGAGGTAGTAATTGCCCAATCCATCGGGGTGGACCTGGAATCCGGGGTCGGCGTTGATATTGCCTACCCCCCAATTGAGGGTCGAACCGGAAGCGACTCGAACCGAAGAAATGGTGTTTCCGCCCTGAACATTGCTATAGGAGATGCTCAAGGTCGCCGGTCTGGGATCAGCAATATATCCAGCCCCAACCGTAATCTGTGATCCTTCAGAGGCATTATTGCCCCAGAAGATACTATCAATAACACTGACATTGCTGCTATAGGCACAATACAAGCCGCCACCTGAGCCAGGACCACTGTAGTTGCCGCCGCGTCCGATGGACTGGTTGGCTGCAAACGTACAGTTGGCGAAACTGGAGACTGCAAACCAGTTGACTGAAGCCCCGCCGCCGTCCCGCCGTCCCACGTTGTTGTCGAACAGGCAGTTGAAGATACGCGAGTTGACAGGCACTTCACCGGTGACATAAAGACCGCCGCCGGAGATGTCGGCCAGGTTGGTCGTAAAGACCGAATGGCTCAGCTTGAGGTCGGCGCTGCCGACAAACAAACCACCGCCCATACCGGACGCGGCCAGGGTTTGATAGATTGTCGGCGGGTCAGTTTCATTTTCGCCAGGAATCACGTTGGCCGGCGGAGTCACCGCTTCATTACGTACAAACCGGGTATTGGTAATCTCGATGGTGTCGTATTCGGCATAGATACCCGAACCGGTATAAGCAAAGTTATCAAAGGCATTGCAATCCACCACGGTAGTCTGCGACTTATAGGCAAACAGACCGCCGCCGACCGCCGCCTCGTTGTTGTTGAAATCGCACCGCGTGAATACCACATCGCAGGCATTTTCGTAGGCAACCGCACCGCCAAAGCTGACATGGAATGTCATCGGCAGTTCAACGGTAACGCGATCGGCTGTGTTGTTATTAAACTTGCAATCCGTAAATTCGAGTGCACAATCCTGCAATGCAAATACGGCACCGCCAGCTGTGGGCAGATCAATCTGACGAGACGGTGTCGGCATGTCCGTCGCACCAATGCCGGTCAGACTACCATTGGTTCTGTTATTTTCAAAGACACAGCTGATGAATTTGGCTTTGGTGTCATAGGCACAATACACTGCGCCACCGTAACCGCTGTATCTCCAATACTCTTCATAGCTGTCTTTGTTGGGCGATCCGGACCGGGCATTGGCATACTCCGATGAGGCCAGAAACTCTTCCCAGTTTTTCCACTTACTCCAGCCAAACCACTTTGCCCAGACGTCATAATCATATTTGCCGAATAATTCGGAGTAGAAGTAGTAAGTATCGCCTTCTTCCCAGCCATCCCACCAGCCAAAGCTGTCATAGCTGTTTTCGATGGACTCAGACCAGGTCAGACCGCCGCCACGACCGCCGTGGGCCCCCTGGAATCCAGCACCACCGTTGCCCCCTGTACCGCCGAGGGCCTCATTGCCGGTAAAGGTACAATGATCGAAGGTGACATTACTGCTGAAGCCAGCATAGACAGCACCGCCATAAGCCCGGCCCGGCCATCCGCCATCGCCGCCGGTGGGATGCGCTTGACATCCGGCAGCGCCATCCTGACCATCGCCGCCCTGAGCCCTGTTGTTTTCAAAGCTGCAATAGGCGAAGATTGGAGAGCCTTCCACCACCGTTACCGCACCGCCGAGCACACTGCCGCCATTGGCGCCATCCATCACAGAGCCGCAAGTGAGCGTTTTGGCCGAGGCAATACCCCTCCAGCGGCATTGGTCAAAGATCACGTTACGAATTGTCGGGTTACCGCCAACGATATACATCTGGCCATAACGAAGCGTAATGCCTTCGATGACAGCTTCAGCAGGGGCATTGATCAGAGAGAATTCATAATGCTCAAACGCCGTCGCTCGTACGATTTCCGGATCCGCCGGATTGGAACTGGTGATTTTAATCTTTTTGCCGTTAAGGCTGATCGTAACCAAAGCGGCATCATAGTCGGTACCGCTGACGCCAGTGTCGCCCACTGCCGGGACATAGCGTCCGGGCAGAATGACGACGGTATCACCATCTTTGGCCAGATCCACAGCCTGCTGGACATCCATCAAGGCACTGGAGCCGCCAACCAGATAGGTTTGCCTCTGACGAACCAGCACGGTGATCGTCTTATTGGAGGTCATAACCACATAGTTGGTAGCCTTATCGGAGGTATCATTGACTGTACCGCCACTCCAGCCAGTGATGACATAATCGGGTTGAATGGTGGCCGTCAGCGAGACTTTCTGACCCATATAATAGGTCTGGGCCGACGGAGTAACCACACCTCGATTATCCTGAACATACGCCGTCAGGGTAAAGCGAGGCATGATATTGGCATTATCCACATTATAATAGTGATAGCCGATATCCACTATTCCGCTGTCGAGGATGACGGGGTCTCGGGCGTCTGTGGTATAGGTATTCAGTCCGAGGCTCAGTGCCGTCTGACTGCCGGCATTGACGGCCGGGCTGGATGGATTGAGGTAATAATCCCCTAATTTACCGGATACAAACAGCGGATTAGCCGCCAGATTGGCCGCATTGCCCGCGATGGCGTTCAACTGCGACACCGTCAAGGCAGAGGCTGTCTGAGCATCGAAATAGTCCCCGTTGGGATTGCTGTAGAACAGACAGTTCTTGACCGAGGCATTCGCCGTGGACGGCTGTTCATAGATCGCAAACTTGCTGTTGCCGCTGAAGATGCTGTTGGACACGGCGGCCACACTACTGTTGCTGATAAACAGGCCGCCGCCCTTGCCGTCGGTTGTATTGCCGACGATGGTGCAGTTATTGAACGACGGACTGACACCGTTGGTCATGGCCACCGCACCGCCGGTCAGTTTGGCGTAGTTATTCACCATCAGACAGTTATCGATCTGATGCCTGATAACCGCGTTGCCGCTGACCAGAGCAATCGCACCGCCCTGGCCCTGGCCGCTTTCGGCACGGTTTTCAACAAAGACCGAATCGACAATCGTGGCACTGGTATTCAGACAGGCCAACGCCCCGCCGAACCCTTCGCCGGTCACTGCCCGATGATAATACGACAAACCGGTTGCGGTATTGCCGCTGAACAGCGAATTGCCGATCTGGGCAACTCCTTCGGACATGTGCACGGCACCACCGCTCCAGGCTGTGTTATTAATGAAGTAGCACTGATTCAAGGTGCCCTCAAAATTCTGTGCATGGATTGCACCACCCCAGTTGCCGGCTTTGTTGTCGGCAAAGGTACACATCGTCAGGGTCATTTCCAGCGTGCGGGTGTTCGGGTCGGGGATGTAATAATACATATCGATCGCACCGCCGTTGGCTTCGGCTTCGTTGGCACCAAAGCTGCAGTTAATCGCTGTGAAGTCCGACTTGGCATTGATGGCACCGCCATAGGTCTTTGAGAAGTTTTTGTTGAAGCTGCAATTTTCAAAGACGACATTGCGGCAGTCCTCGCCGATAAACACGGCGCCGGCGCTGATGGTCAGGGCTTCCGGATAATACTGTTCATAAAGCTGCAGGACCCGTTCCGGCTGCAGATAGAAATCCAGGAACGTCTTTTGCCAGTCATAGTTGTTTTCGAATACGCAATCCTTGACATACACGCTGGTGTTTCGACCGATATCCAGAGCGCAGCCGCCATTGTTTTTAAAGACCAGATTACTAAAGTTTTCAATGGTGCTGTTGGGATCAATGGTAATTGCACCACCGCGAGTCAGGAACTGATATTCTTCGGAGGTCTGGGTAACCTGCTGGTCTCCCACGACATACTCCGTAGTGAGGGAATCTGCTTCAAAGGCTTTGTTGCCGTCGAACACGCAATTGACAACGCTGGAGGTCGCCCCTCTGCCAAGGGTAATCGCACCGCCGCGAATCATTCCGAAGGATAACGCATAGCCGTCAGTGCCAGGCGTTGAGGGGTTATACGGATCCGGATATTCCGCCCCATTTCCTTTGGCACCGCCGGTGCCGGCATAACCCTGGCGGGCGTAGTTGTTTGTAAAGGTACAGCCGGTAATGACGGCATTGCATTTTTCTTCAGCGTAGATAGCACCGCCAACCCCATCACCGATCCCGTTGCCGCCATCGCCGCCCCAGCTTTCACGACCGCTGCCGTCGGCATTGCTGCCATTGCCGCCGTTACCGCCGCAGCCGCCAAAGGCTCGGTTTTCCGTGAAGATACAGTTTTGAATCAGCGGCGAACTCCGGTCCAGAATCGCAATTGCACCACCGTATCCATTGCCTTGCCCATCACCACCGTGGCCGCCGCTTTGGCCATCCTCGTTGCTGCCTGGCGTTGCAGTCCGGCCATTGGCGCCGCTGCCACCCCAGGCGGCGACGACCTGGCAATTATAGAATACGCAGTTGCGAATAATCGGTGAGCTGCCGTTTTCAATCAGAATGGCACCGCCGAAGCCGTCTCCGATGGCATCTTCGCCACTATTTGCGCGATCCGGCGGGGTGGGAGTGATCTGAGGATCATTCGGCACAGGTGGATTGGGAATTGCCGCGTCCTGGCCCCGTTGTCCAATCCAGAAGGCATTCCGAATGGTAAGGCCCTGGATGATGGTATTCCGGCCTTCGCCACGGCCGATTCTGAAGGCCCGCTGCGGGGCATACCGAGATCCCTGGCAGTCAATAATCGTGTTGGCCACCATCACCGGGTCATTGGGGTCTTCGGAGGTAATGATAACGCTCTTGCCCATCAAATCCAGACCTTCACCGGTCGGCGTGGCAATCGTATAAGGCAGATTGGGCCGCGGCGCCAGAATAATGGTATCCTTGTCGCGGGCCGCCGCCAACGCTGCATTCAGCGTCGGATAGTCTGTGGGGACCAGTCGATTGCGCGGGACATCCAGTTCAAATTCAACCTGAATGGTTCGATTGCCGCTCATCGTGACCGTATTGGTATTGCCGGTCAGGGTGTCATCGTCGGTTCCAACCCAGCGTTTAACCCGGTAGTTGTTCTGCGGGGTTGCCGTCAGAAGAACCACCGTTCCCTGTTTAATCATGGCCATATCGCCGGAGGTTGACACGGTCATCGAACCGGCGGGAGTCCATTCGGCCTTGAGGCTGCCGTAGGGATACTTATCCGCAATATAAACCGACGCGGTCAGCAGATAATCCCGCACCGCCAGAGCTGCATTCTGATGATAGCCGATATCTATCACACCGGTATCAGGCATATGATCGCTGCGAGTGGTCCCGATATAACCAAAGGTATTGGGGTCCATCAGACTCAGGCTGGCTGGATCGCCGGCATTGACACAGGGGCTGACAGCCCGCTGGCCGGCCTCGATCTGACTGAGGTAATAGGTTAAATGAATCGGAGAAGTGTCATCTGTTACACGGACAAACAGCGGGTCGTGGGCTTCAATATCATCTCCCATATTCCCGCCGAAATCCAGCCACAGGGGATCCCCGGGAGCTTCATAAATCTGAGCAAATCCACCCATAATATTGGAATAAGACGCAATCAGCGTAGTATACGGATTGCTGATCTGTGCAGGATCGCCAAGGGCAATCTGATTCCCATAGAAGGCGATATTATCCCAGACGATCGTATTGGTCAGCCAGGCGACCGCATCAAAACAGCCAATACCGCCGCCAAAACTGTACAGTCCGCTGGTACTATTATCAACGATCGTGCAATTGTACACATTTACAAAGGCCGAATTGACGGACATGCCGCCGCCGCCAAACTTGGATGCATTTCCGTTAATCAGGCAGTTGCGTACAATCTGATCCTGATCATCTCCGGCATGCAGGCCATAGCCTTCGATAAACAACCCGCCGCCAAAACCCTCGGCCGCATTGTCGGTCAATTTGCAGGACCGAATCAGGAATGAGCTGCCGAGGGCATACACGGCTGCACCGTCGCCGCCAACCTGGCCGGCATTGACTGCGGTGTTGTTGTAAGCCGTCAGATTATGCAGCAGAACATCGCTGTCATAGAAATACAAGCCGCCGCCGTTTTGAGCCTGGTTGTCGTACATCAGGCTGTCTTCACAGACCAAGACCATACGGCCCAAGGCAGCACCTGCCCCGTAAGCAGCGGTGTTGCCGGAGAAAGTAACCTTCTTGAAGATCACTTTGTTATCTGTCGAAGGAATCTCATTGAAGGCATAGACGCCGCCGCCGGCACCAATGTGATAGGTCAGATTGGTGTTGGCCGTGTTATTACTAAAAAACGAATTCTCGATACTCAGCGTGCCCACATTCGTATTGGGTCCCTGCGCGCCGGACTCATCCCAGACACATTCTACCGTATAGCAATAGAATCGTGTTGAGTCCTGGGGCGGAGTGGGAGACTGTTCTTCCCACTGGAATTTAATCAAGGATTTCACCTGCCGGCGTGTATCCTTGAAATAACCGAATATAATATCTTTCTGTGTGGTGTGGGCGGAACGATTGAATTTGCGATCGATCGTCAAAATGTCTGGATACACATTATTCTCACCCCTGCCAATTACATATCCAACAAATAAATCATCAACCGGTCGTCTTGCCGGAGATTGTGTTCCCTGCCAGAAAATACCGCCGCCGTCGCCTGCACCATCGTCGATGAGATTAGCAAGCCGATCCATACCCACGGTATTGCCGCTAAATTCACAGCCCACAAGTGTAACCTGGCAATTGGGTGAGCTGAAAATAGCGCCGCCGTCATAGCCGGCCGTATTGCCCAGAAACTGACAGGTCTCATAGATTACGGTGGCGGGAACCTCTTTTTCCTGGACTACCACCCGACGATTGTCCAGATACCCTTCGATCAAATCGGGTTCTTCAACAGGATCGCCAATGACAAAATCGGCACTGGCGATAAAGTCACCGCCGCCAAAGTCCCAATAGGATATATTATCTCGAATAATCGTATTTTTCACTGTCGCACGGCAACCGGACTGGTAAAAACACGCGCCGGCAGCCGTTCCCGTTGTACGGTACGGGGAATACCCGCCCTGTCGCATTCCGCCAGGGGATCCGGAACCGGGGTTGCCGGATGTTGCACCTATCCCGCCATCGCCGCCCCGCCCCCGCGGAGCACCGTTGCCGCCAGTGCCGCCGTCGCCGCCGTTGCCGCCGATACCAGCAATCTCGCCATCTCCGGCATTGCCGCCAGAACCGCCAGATCCACCCGCTCCGCCAGCCATCCCTTCGGCACTGCTGTCGCCGCCATTACCGCCATTGCCGCCGCGATAATCCTCGGAGGTGCGAACGTCTGTTGGCATAGCCATATTGCCGCTGAACAAGCAATTTTCAGCAGTAATCGCTGAGTTGGGACCATAATAGATTGCGGCCCCATAGGCATAAAAGCCATTGGAGCTGCCGTCGCCGCCCCAGCCGCCAAAACCACCTGAACTGCCATTGCCGCCGTTACCGCCATTGCCGCCATAGCTGCCAACGCCAACTCGCACCGAGCATTGATTGATGGTCACATTAGTCAATCTGATGGTATTGCTGCCTTCGGTGAAAATGGCGCCGCCATAGGCATTGCCGCCAAAGCCGGCGTTGCCGCCAAAGCCGCCATTGCCGCCGGGATTGTCTTGACCGCCGTCACTGCCGTTACCGCCGTTGCCGCCGGCCCCACCGTTACCACCCCAGGCCCGGCAATTTTCAATGACGGTATTCAGAATGACCGGCGAACTATTCCGTCCGCAATAGATGGCCCCGCCGCGGCCTTCACCGCCATCGCCACCATCGCCGCCATCGGCTCCGGGAGCGCCGGAGCTGGCCCCATTGCTTCCATTTTGACCAATCGCATTGCAATTTCTGAAAACACAGTGATTGATCGTCGGGCTGGCACCGTCGCCACAATAGATCGCACCACCGAACGCATTAGCCCCGTTCTGCCCGGGATTGCCAGGTGCAGTAAAGGGACTATTGACCGCATAGGCATTGATAATCGTCAGGCCGTCAACCACCATGGTGTTATCATGGCCTGCTACAAATAAAAACGCTCTGCGCTGATCATTTCCACCGCTGCTGTCGGATCCCTGGCAATCAATAATCGTGGCCGCCACGACAGCCGGGTCTTCAGGATTTTTGCTGCGAATGGTAATGTTCTTGGCAGTACCGGCTCCCGTAATGGGCGACAGGTTGCGATTGCCGCTAAATCGATAGGTACCAGGATGAATGACAACCGTATCGCCATTGTTGGCCGCGTTAACCGCATCTGAAATGGTTGCATAGGGGAAGGGCACTTCCAGCGTCCGGGCCTGAGGTGCCAATAAGACCTTGCTTTCTTCCGAAGGCGTTGTGGTATTGTTGGCCGCAGACTTGTCTCGAACCAGAACCACATAGTGATAGTAATAGCCCGGAGCCTCGCTGCTCAGACCGGCTTTGACAAATGCCGTACCCGCCTGCCAGCCGCTGCTGAGTGCCGAAGGATTGCCTGCATATCGCGGATCTGTTGTCGCGGTACATTCAAATTTATATTCAACCCCGCTTTGGTCGTAGTGTGTTGCCGCTTCCATTGCAATGGAGGTCGAACTGATTTTGCGGGGCCTGGCTTTCCAGCGGGCCGGATTGGGTGCCGGGGGCAGGGTGTCGGAACCTACCGAGGTTGTCGCGGAACTGGACACAGACCATTCGGTTTCGTTTTTATTGATGGATTTATCGCGGGCCTTGCAGCGGAAAGTCAGGGTTGTCCCCTGGGGTACATTGGTACACTGATACAGAGGGCTGTCCTGCCAGGCCGTGCTGTCAAAGGCATCATTTTCGATGCAATCAAAGAAATATTCAACGCCGGATTTATCCGTAGCATCAGCCGCCCGCATCACAATATGCGACGTCCCTGTCGCCGCCGGGGCGATATCCCACTGGGCCGGATTGGGCGTTGGAGCGATCGTATCACCGCCGCTGACTTTCTCAATCGCTGCCTCAATATTGACCAGCGGACGGGTAATAGTCGGGGCATTCTTATCGGTTGTCGGCGTGCCGGTTAAATTGAAAAGCTGAAGGACTTCAGATTGCGTCAGATAGTTGCCTGTTTTTTCGAAACTGGCCTGCTGCAGCACAGCTATCACGCCGGACACATAAGGTGTCGCGCACGAAGTACCGTTAAAGCAGCTCATCCAGTTGCCGGCATCATAGCCATTCACACCCACGATATCGGTTGTCGTGGTACAGTCCGCCGGGGCAAAGACATCCAGGAGTACACCGGTATTGGAATACGGCATCACCATCCCCGCTGCATCAATACCAACATCCACGCCTGCGGCATCCGATACAGCACCGACTGCGATGGTGTTGGAACAGCCTGCCGGCAATGCGATGCCCTCTTTAAACGAATCATTCCCGGAGGCAACCACAACAATCATCCCCGCCGCAACGCAATTCTTGGCAGCCTGTGCTTCAAGGGGCATCATCGCATCGGCAACCGCTTCGTCATTGACCGGGAAACTGAATCCCCAGCTATTGCTAATTACCAGAATCGGGTTGGAAGGATCGTCATATTTGTGTGTAACACACCAGTCCCACGAGGCCGCACCGCCATCATTTGTCGGGTTACCGGTTACATCATCGGAAATCTTCAACGCATAAATCTTGGCATCCGGAGCGACACCGCCAATATAATCTCCGGCTTCCATATAACTGCCTGCGGCCACACCCGAAACGCAGGTTCCGTGAGCCTGAGCAGCTCCCGGAAGAACAGGAGCGGGGTCATTATCCATATTGCCGAAATCATAGCCGCCAATCACCTTGCTGTTGGGGAATCCACCATTGCCCAGGGCCGGATGACGATAATCCGTGCCGCTGTCGACAATCGCTATCGCCACACCTTTTCCAGTGTATTTGAAGCGATAGGTCAACCCCTTAATCAAGGCAAGGCCCTGCTTCATCTGAAATGCAACATTCACAACCGGCTGAATATAACGCACCTTGTTATTGGCAATCAGCTTGTCCAGCCCGGCCTCGGTAATCGCCCCTGAAAATGCTGCGATATTGTCGTATTTATACCGCAGGGTAAATTCGCCCGTCGTCAGCGTGGACAGGACCTCATTCTGCTTGGTTTTGATTGCCGACTGCAGCGTGGCCAGGGACGTTTTGGAATTCCAGTCGGTCGTACTGCGGATCGCTTCCGGCTCGAACAGGCCGACGATCACAGGAACCTGGCTTTGCCCTGAGGCAAAACCGCTCTGGATTTTTGCAGCATCCGTAAACTTGGACGACCCATAATTCACAGCCGTCGCGCTGGATACCATCATCAGGCCAGCCAGCAATACACACCACACACTCATACGATTCATGACACCCTCCATACGGAAATAAGTCCTGATTCTCATATTCGCCTTTCCGAATCACATTCCAAGAAAACACAAGACGTCCCTGCCTTCAGAGGCGCTGTCAGGGATTATCGATTGTCTCTTAGAATCGGAAAAAGTCCCCATTGAGATTAAGCGGAAATTAGCACAAACGATACAAAAAGTCAAGAAGAATATAGAGTTACGACTCCCAACAGCCCACCCAAAACCGATATTATAGGACGTTTTTACAACATTCTGTTTAAACCTTTGCTCTACCCCCCAAAGACCAATAACTATTCAGTTCCCACTATTAGTAACTGATTTGATGATCCGATTTCAAATAAAATCTGAATTTTATGAAAATTTTTGGATTTTTCTTCACTTTTTTGCAAAATTTGATATACCCTTCACGATTTTATTTGTCTTGTCCCAGAATCTGGCCAGGGCAATCCCTATAAGCGGTATATATTAAGGTATGCATGTTGAATAGAGATACGTTGTGTATATCCATGCTCTAAAATCCAGACTTGCCGGTCAGGTCGCAATACCTGCCTCTAAATCCCACACCATTCGGGCTGTGGCGATAGCCTCTTTGGCAGAAGGACAAAGCATCATACGCAACCCGCTTTATTCCCACGATACTCTATCCTGTGTTAGTACTTATCGTGCCTTGGGCGCGACCATCGATACAACCAATCCGCTTGGATGGGTCGTAAAAGGAGTCTCCGGCGAAATTAACTACTATAAAGAGAGCATTGATGTCGGAAACTCTGGAACCACTTTCGCCATTGCCCTGGGTTCCGCAAGCCTGGCGGCTTCAGACAAAGAAGTCATTTTTACAGGCGACTACCAGATACAAAACCGACCAGTTGGTCCCCTTTGCACAGCGTTGACTCGGCTTGGAGCATGTTGCCAGCCTGTCAAGAATAATGACTGCGCCCCAGTTCGAGTCAAAGGGCAATTGTCGGGCGGCAAAGTCAGCATTCATTGCCGGACCAGTCAATATCTCAGCAGTCTTCTGCTGGCGTGCCCGCTTGCAAATGGGGATACTGAGATCGAAGTACCTCTGCTGTACGAACCGGATTACGCCAAAATGACTCTGGATTGGCTCGACAAGCAAGGCATTCGCTATTCGCGTCAGGAAATGGCACATTTCTCTATTTCCGGACGACAGAAATACACTTCTTTTGACTTGCCAGTGGCTGCTGATTTTTCCAGCGCAACTTTCTTTTTGTGTGCCGGAGCATTACTGGCCGACGAGCTGATGCTGACTGGGCTGGATTTTTCCGATAGCCAACCCGACAAAGCCGTGGTGGATTATTTACAGCAAATGGGGGCAGAGATCACCGTCAGCCCTGAGGGCGTCCTGGTCCGAAAATCCTCTCTGAAAGGGATCGATATTGATATGAACCGGACACCAGACGCCCTGCCGGCCATGGCCGTAACGGCGGCATTTGCATCCGGAACAACACGATTGCTCAATGTCCCGCAGGCCCGGACCAAGGAAACAGATCGTATCGCCTGTATGGCCAAAGAGTTAACAAAGCTTGGCGCAGATGTCGAAGAATTGCCCGACGGCATGGTGATTCACGGCGGCAACAAACTTCATCCTGCCGCCTTTCACGGCTATGATGACCATCGTATCGTAATGGCCTGTGCCATTGCCGGGATGTGTCTTGACGGCACATCAACGGTGGATACAGCAGAGGCTGCCGGCGTTACATTCCCCGATTTTGTCCCGCTGATGAACAGTATCGGCGCCAAGATTAATCTGTCTAAGTAAAAATGAACCATTTATGGAGTTTACCCGTACACAATCACTGCGCGTACTGAATAGAAGAAAGGTTAGGGAGTCCTGTTATGACCCAGAAACGATTTGAAATTGAAGGCCGCCAAATCATCCTTCATACCCCCGGTTCGATATGCACCACCGCTGGCGAACTGCTTCACAGCGAGGTTTTTGCCAGGGTCGTTGATTTATACTGCAAAACACTCCAAAAACAGGACTCGCCGGTATGGACCCTCTTTTCGGGCTTATTCGGCAGCCATTGTTCGGAGAAGATTATCGCGCTGCTGATTCAGCTTGCCGATATTTCGCTGGCGGATCTGGCAGACAATCAAACCGAACTCAAACCGCTTCTGGACCGCCCCAATCGCCTTCGGCTTCATGAGTTTGTCGAAGGGCTATACGACTTCTGGCGATCGTTTGACCGCTTTATGGTGCTGCACTCCGAACCCGGCAAGAGCAGTTTTGAACGCCGGCCCTATCGGTCGTTTAACGTCACCGTTGAAACGCTGACGCATATTGTTCGCGGCACGTATCGCGATATCTGTGAAAATATCACCGGGGACCATCCCCGCATTTACCGCCAGGTTTCAGCCGGCTGCGACATCGGTTTGATTGCCGTACCGCGTTCGACCACTCTGCCTGACAACTATGCATCCCTGCTCAATCAGATTCCGTTCATTCGTCAGGTCTGGATTGCCCCGCCGATGATCATCGATCCGCCGATGAATAAACGGACCGGTGAATTCAAGAAAGTGGAAAAAAACCCGATTGATGGATTACATCTGGATGCGACCAAGTGGCTTTGTTACCCTGCCCAGGTCGGACCAATGGTCATTTTTGTCTATTTCCACCAGCGGATGATTGATTTGGGATGTTCGCTGTCGAATCTGTTTGAGCTGGCCACCGACGAACAAATCGCCAAAGGCCCTGATGCGGTTTACTTATTCGGTACCGATCCGGAATTTATGAAACAGTATGGTCCCATGCCGACAGTCTTCTATGAAGACAACCCGCATCATCTGTTAGTCGCCGCAGTACCCTGCGAACCTCAATATGGATACTTCGGCTATCTGAAAAAGATGGTGCTGACGCTTCACAATATCGCGATGATGAAAAAAGGCCGGATGCCCTACCACGGCGCCATGGTGCGAATTACCCTGAAAAACGGCAAATCCGCCAATATCGTTCTGATTGGCGATACCGCCACAGGCAAATCCGAATCGCTGGAAGCCTTCCGGCATATCGGCAAAGACTATATCCGCGAATTGCGCATCATAGCTGATGATATGGGCTCTTTCGAAATCACCGCTGACGGCGTTATCCGCGGGTATGGTACGGAGATCGGCGCCTTCGTGCGTCTGGATGACCTTCAGGCCGGATATGCCTTTGAGCAAATCGACCGCGCCATCATTATGAGTCCTCAGAAAATCAATGCCCGCGTGGTCCTGCCGGTCACCAACCTGGATGAAGTCCTGCATGGGTACGCGGTGGACTATATCTTATATGCCAACAATTACGAGCAAGTGGACCAGGAACATCCTGTTCTGGAGCAATTTGATTGCCCGCAAAAGGCGATCCAGATATTTCGGGACGGTGCCAGCATGAGCAAAGGAACAACAACCTCGTCGGGTCTGGTCCATAACTATTATGCCAATATTTTCGGCCCCCCGCAGTACAAAGAGCTTCATGACAAACTTGCTAACGCGTTGTTCCAGGCAGCATTTGCCAAAGGGATATTCGTGGGTCAGATGCGAACGCGGCTGGGTATTGACGGGTATGAAACCGCCGGGCCGGAACAAGCCGCCAAAGCTCTGTTTGAACAAATTTCCAGGGGCTAAGCCAAACAGGTCTTCCCAGCAAAGGTTTTTTGTGATATAAGATGATTCTTTATATAGAAACTCTATTCACAGGAGGCTATTCATGATTGGTTGTCATACAGGACGATTTTTTCAGGTTTCGGTGGCGGGAGGCTCGTATCAGGAAGGTCTGACCGCTGTGGTTCAGGGTGCCCCCCCGGCGATGAGCCTGACCGAACAGGAGTTATACGGGGATCTGCTGCTGCGAAAACCCGGGGCGGATGAATTATCCAGTCCCCGCAAGGAGCCGGATTTGCCGGTGATTTATACCGGGCTGAATGCGGCCGATACCATCGAAAATGCCGGCAATAAAAACCTGACCAATGGAACTCCAATCACCATTTTGATTCCGAATCTGGACCGGCATTTCATTCACATCAAGCAATACCAGGACACCAATCGTACGCCACGGCCCGGCCATGCGTCCTGGGCGTCCTTCTGCAAATACGGCTCATGCGATGATGCCATTGGTGCAGGCATCTTCAGCGGACGGTACACCTCCACCATTGTCGCCGCAGGATATATCGCCAAGAAGATTCTTAAACAATTCGGTATTCAGGTATTTTCGTACATCCGTGAAGCCGCCGGCGTCCGGTGTCCGGATATGGACCACAAGACCATTTATGATTACACCGAACGCTATAAGCAGATGCGTCGGGACCTGGATCCATTCTATCAGGAAATTTATGTCAAAGGCCTGGTGACCATGGAGATGCGGTTTCTGGAGAAAATGAAGGTCTTTGCCCAGATTGAACAGGCCATAGACGATATCCGGGCCAAGGCGCCGTTGATTACCGCAGATGAAGTACGCGACAAATACGGCGTACATCATGTCATACTCTGTCCCGATCTGGACGTTGCCGAAGCCATGCTGCAGGCATGCAACAAAATTACCCGCAGCGGAGATTCTTCCGGCGGCGTTGTTGAAGTGGTGGTCACGGGTGTTCCGGTCGGCCTGGGAGAACCCGTCTTTGACAAGCTGGATGGCCGGTTAGGGCAAATGCTGGGCATTGGGGCCGTCAAAGGGATAGAGATTGGAGCCGGCTTTGCTGTCAAGGACATGACCGGAATCCAGTCCAATGACGCGATGCGGGCGGAACAGGGCCAGGTCCGGTTCTTGACGAATAACGCCGGAGGCATCACCGGAGGACTTTCCAGCGGGCAGGATATTGTCATCCGGCTGGCCGTCAAACCGACTCCCACCATCGACAAGGTTCAGCAGACCATCGACAAATACACGCTTGAGAACACTCAACTGGCAGCAATCACCCGACGCGATCCAACCATTGTCGGACGCATCTGGCCTGTCGCCGAAAATTATACGGCCCTGATTATGCTGGACAATCTGATGGCCTGGATGGGATATGAACAGCTCAAGGCACGATTCGCCTGAGATGGTGTCTTGTGCAAAACCTGCTGTATCAACAAAAAAGGGACGCTTTTGACGGCGTCCCTTTTTTATTGCTTGGTCCATAGACGGGATTGAGTTATCTGCCCATCGCAGCGATAGCATCTTCTTCCGCTTCATCTTTGAGCACAATGGTCGGCTTAACCAGAATCAGCAGAATGCGTTTATCCTGCACTTCACTGCGGTTGGAGAAGAAGCGTGAAAGAATCGGAATTTTACTTAAAATCGGAACACCAGCTTCCCGCTCGACCTGCGCCGTTAAGGTCAGACCTCCCAGAAAGACTGTCCCGCGATCCGGAATCGCAACGCGGGTCTGGACGGATGAGACCTGTTCTGTGGGATAGGAAATTTCCACTTTGACTTCCTCACCGGAGGTGGGGTTGAAGCCCAGAGTCTGTTCAATTTTGTTATCCGTCAAATCCAGCGTAAAGGTCGTAATACGCAAAATCACATACTTCATATCAGATGTGATCGTCGGAGTAATTGACAAACGCACACCGGAGTCAAAGTCTTCATAGGTGTTTTCAATATACGTATTGGTAATCGGCTGACCATCCGCCGGAGTAATCGTTTCGGTTCCCAGAGCTGCATCCGTACGAAGACGACGGACTGTGGTAACCTGCAGCGTGGCAGATTCGCCGCTGAGCACCATTGCCTTGGGAGCGGTCAACTGGCGGGAATTAGTGTGCATCTGCGTGGCCCGCAGCAGGAAATCCACCTGCAAATCATCCAGGACATAGGCAAAACCGGATTCCAGTGAAGGGCTGGATCCGCCCAGGGTCCCGCCCACCGCCGTGGGCTGAGAGGCCGCCGCGGTGTAGGTGTTCTGCTTGAACCTCAGAACTCCATCGCCGGCATCACTACTCCAGTTGCCGCCAACTTTCAACCGATTGATCTGGACGTCCAGGCCAATATCTTCGAGGAAATGCTCATCCACCAGCAGGAACCTCGCTTCAATCGCGACCTGCTGTCCAAGCTGTTTTCTCATCTCATCGAGGAATTTGCGAATCTTTTCATGATTTTCCGGCGTCTGCCAGACAATCAGCTTGGTTCCCATAAACTGCTCGATGCGGGCCTCACCGCCATTGTCGTACCAGCTTTCCGGATCGATCGTTTGCAGAATGGTATCAATCAGCTGGTCGCCCATTTCACGGGACCGCCAGCTTCCCAGATACTGACTGCTGCTGCCACTGCTGCGACGGTTGCCGCGGTTCTGTCCGCCGCTGGAACCGCCCTGGCCGCCCTGCATACCCTGATTGCCCTGGGTTTGTCCCATGACGTTATTGCTCTGGCCAACGCCCTGAATGCCGCCATTATATTCATCATAATCCGCCGGCGGACTGAGCAATTCGGCGACATCATAAACCACATTGATGAAGGGCTTGGGCAGATAATCCACCGTGGCCACAGTCACAATACCATACTGAACCACATAGCCCAGCTCGGCCATCCCGCCGGCACTGACTGCCTGAAGAACACGCTCCAGCCCAACCCGCAGAGGAACCGATACCAGGCCTTCTCCGCTCAGGGTGATGGGGGTCGTTTTTTCAATGAATGCGTTTTCGGTGATATCTTTCCACATCACGGCAATCGACAGCTGGGGCTGGACCGAATCCCGCAGAATATTAATCGCTTCTTCGAAGGTAGTTTCCGGCGTCAGGGCCGACAGGTTCACCAGCTGATCCAGCAGTTTATTCGCCGCTACATCCGCCGGACTCATCTGTTCCTGAAGCATCTGCTCTCGACGCTTGGAAATTTCTTTCCAGTTGCGAGGGTAATTAATTTCCTTGGAGAACGGGGTGGACTTTCCGCTGGTTTCCAGAATCAATTGCATCTCTTCTTTTTCTGCCTCCTGCTTGATGCGGAGCTGTTCGACCCAGCGAATGGTATTTTCCAGCGTCTTTTTCTTGATCAGGGCTTCCCGATTGTGGGGATCAACAGCCAACAGCTGCTCAAGCTGACCCAGGGCTTCTTCATACCGCTCTTCGGCCTCAAAGGCAAGAGCCCGTTCCATATAATCACGGACCGCCTTGGCCCGCTGGATATCCAGATCCTGGCGAATTTTTGTGGTTATCTGGTCGGCCTGTTCCTGTTTGATCTTGGCCTGCTGCTCGTTGTAGGTTTTTTCGTCGGCCGCAACCGCCTCTTCCTTTTCAGTCAGTTTCTTCTTGAGGTCGCCATATTCATCCCCCAGCAGCAGCCGGTTGTGTTCCAGTGTCGAGAATGCATTTCGCAACGCGGTTCTGGCGGCGGAGAAATCCTGTTTGGCTTTGGCCTGATCGGCTTTGTTCAGGGCGTCGGCCACCACAGCCCGCGTATAGCTTCGCTGAACTTCCTGTTTGCGAATCACTTCCTGCAGATAGGAATTCTGCTGGGCGGGAGTCACTGCCTGAGCCGGAGTCTGGGCAGTCACGACCGTCGCTGCTGCTTGGTTCTGCACCGCCTCAGGCTGCTGGGTGGGTGTCTCCACCACCTCGACAGTCACCGGTGTTGCGACCGCCTCGGCCAGAATCGGAGCCACCTCCTGAGCCTTAGCCTCCCCCGCTTCCGCAGCGGCGGGTTGTTCGGCTTTCACTTCCGCCTCGACCCCTTCTACTGCTGCCGCAGCAGGCTGCTGGGCAGAGTTGGACGCGGGAGTTTGCTGACTCAGGGATGCATTGACCTTGTTCAGGTCGGCAGTAATGATACTTTTTTCCACATCATTCACGTAGGGACTGGCCTGAATCTGCAACAGAAGCTTCTTGGCCTCGGTATAATTCCCTTCAGCAATATACTGGTCAATTTGTTTTCTGATCCCCACAATCTTTTCGCGTTCGGCCAAAGCCGTCTGAATCTGCTGGGCAAGTTCTTTGGCTTTCTGCTTCTGAGTATCGGTTAAAAAGGTGCCATAAGCTTGTTCCAGCTCAGCCAGGTCCCCCTGAGCCTTGGTATACATCCCCCGCTTAATCCATTCTTCCACGACCTTCAGGGAGCTGTCGGCCTTTTGCTGCTTGGCTTCCTGCTCTGAGGCCGGGGTGTCCGCTGCCCGAATGGTGCCTGAAGTCCAGACAAACGCCAATACGGCAAACAGAAGTGCGAGTGTACCGGCTCGACGTACCCAAATAAATGATTGCGTACTCACCAGAAAAACCTCCAGAAAATCTGAATTATTAGTTCAATTATTCCTGACAAACCCTGCCGACCGAAATTATGGAGACACTATATCCCATATAACAGTCGATTCGTAAGTGTATACCTTGGATGAGATTATTGCAAGCGAAAAAATTCGTGTTTACCCTCGATAATTTAGTTGTTTTTTATACGGTTCATTTGTATATTCCGCCTCGCTGTAACATAGATGCTTAGAGGACTTACACATTGACAAATCAAGCTATCAATACTGATTCGCCAGATCATATCACTCGGCCAAACATCAGCATTGCAATTGAAACCAGCGGCAGAACAGGTTCGGTGGCGATTGCCTGCGAGGATGCAATCCTGGACCATACCACGTTGTCAGGTTTTCAAAAGCACAGTTCTGAACTGCTGCCAGCCATTCAAAGTCTTTTATCAAGACACGGATTGTCCACTAAAGACATTCAGCATATCTATCTCCCCAAAGGCCCCGGCAGTTTTACCGGCATACGCATCGCCGTCACCTTCGCCAAGATGGCGGCTTTTGCCATGGGGGCCAAGATCGTTGCGGTCAATACACTCGATGCGCTGGCACACAATGCTCTGTATTATATGGATAACACAAACTCCGATATCCAGCGGATTGCACCTATTCTCGATGCAAAAAAGGGGTATTTCTACGTCGCCATCTTCAATAAGACAAGCAACGGACTCCATCGGATAACCGAGGATTTAATGATAACGCCGGCAGCTTTTTTATCGGACTATTGCCAAAACCAATCCAAAACAGCTCTGCTGGGTGAGGGCCTGGTGTATTATCACAAGCACTTCGAGCATCCCAACACGGTTATTCTGGACAAATGCTCCTGGCCAGCCAACGCTGTTTCAGTCTGGCATGTGGCCCGACCACGGGCAAAACAGGGGCAGTTTGACGACCCGAATACGCTGGTTCCGCTTTATATCCGCAGACCCGAAGCCGAAGAAAACTGGGAAAAAGCCCGCCACATCCCGCAAACCCGGTAAAAAACAGGTCTTCCTCTGATTTCATATAAAAAGCTTTTTTTGTGCTTTTTTTGTTGATAAAATGCTACCAGGATGGTATGTTTTGTGGTCTTTTCTGGCATGGGTTTCACTGCCAGGCAGGCGGAATACGCCTGGGTGAGTAGCTCAGCAGGTAGAGCAACGCACTTTTAATGCGTAGGTCTTGGGTTCGAATCCCAACTCACCCAGTTCAGATAAGGCCTTATAAGTGATGAACTTATGAGGCCTTTTTTGTGTTTTTATGTGCTCTTGGCATTTCCTTTTTTCTTATGCCTGATCAATTTGCCCATTATTGTACCACGGGAAATTCTGTAATTCGCAACGTCGAGCAGCCGTAGGGAATCAGAGTGATTTCCTCGTCCGGTTTATCCCGCAGATGCGACTGCGGCAGGCTGTGCGGCAGCGGCCCGGCCATCTCATTATACAACTGCCACTCCGGCACAATCTTGCCCCGTGTTTTGAGTTCAATCGGGGCATTTTCCAGATTCCATGGGTATCCACTGACGTTATCCTTCTTCTGAACGACAAAACCCTTTGCGGGATTATTCACCGCTCCATCCAGCAGGCCGTAATTCCATGGACTTTTCGGATAGACTTCATAGTATTCCCCGAAATGATCCCGCCCCTCGACGAATTTCCAGTCTTCTTCGATTTTCAGCACATACACCAGTGGCCCCCGCTCTACGGCGACGGAGTTTTCCACCCATCGGCTGGTTCTCACCTCCATCGGCAATTCCAGCTCGACAGTATCTTCATTCTTCCATACCCGGCTGATCTTGGCAATCTGTCCGGCGGCCGCCGTCCCCCAGACCTCCTTATTCATCAGAATCTTCGCCTCCCTGCACCAGGCGGGCACTCGCAGATGCAGCGGAAACGCCGTATGGTCTTTCGTGTATACCGTAAACCGGATATGTTCATCAAACGGATAATCCGTTTGTTCGACAATCCGAACCGGGACGCCATTGGCAACTTTTGCGTTCACCTGGCAAGCCCCATAGACCAGCGCCGCCAACCCCCCATCGGCCGTGGCGTACCACAGATTCTGCACCAGCTTCGGCCAGCCCTGATGCATATTGCACGTGCAGCATGGATACCCCGTCAGCAGACCGAAACATGAATCCGTCCCGCCGTGACTTTCATCCTCATAAAAATTCCGCTTGTGTCGGGACACCTTGACCTGATTGGCAGTTTGAAAATACTGGCGATATTTAAAATCATCCGTGGCCTGTGTCGGCAGCGCATTAAAGGCAATCTTTTCCAGATGGTCGGCCAGTTGCGTATCCCCGGTAATCGTCAGCATGCTTTCCAGCGAAAACATCATCTCCACAACCGAACAGAACTCAATGCCCTGCGTCGGGTTATTGCCGTGCATCGGTTCATCGCCGCCATACATCCCCTGCGGCTGGCCGTGAAACAGGCGGATATCCCGCAAGGCATTTTGGGCCGCAATCAGATATTTCTCCTCCGGATGCTGCTGATAATAAATCACCGGCGTCTTGAGTCCCTGCGCCAGATTCACGCAATGAAAACTCTGCAACTGCCCCACGTGCATCCGGGCAATCAGCTCCTGGTTGAACGGATAGCGGTTGCCGATGGTATTGGGATAGAGATGCGCCAGGTTATCCTGCGGATTGTTGTAGGGATTCAGGAAAATCTCGGTATAGGGGAAGGTCTGCTGATAAATCAGCTCCGCCAATTCCAGCAGAAACGCATCGCCGGTCTTGTTGTACAGCCAATAGACGACCATCAGATTATCCGCCCCGCGCCGATTGGCCCAGAATGACCAGTGGTCCAAATGATACTCCGGCAACTGTTTTAGCTGATATTGAAAATACTTCGTCAGGACCGCAATCACCCGCTCATCCCGGGTCGCCTCGTAATACTGTTGCAGGATTTTGAGCATTACCATCCGCGGCCACCAGTCCTCACGCGGTTCCTTCTGGATGCCCGGCTCATCTTTGGGCCGTTCCTTGAACCGCTCGGGGCCAAGATACCCATCGTCCCGCTGATGGGTCAGCGTCCACTCCACCCAGGGCCTGACTTTTTCAATCAGGGCCGGGTCGTTCAGGATATACGCCAGCGGCAAGAGGCCATCGATCCAATAAAGCCCCCGTTCCCAACTGTCGCCATCTCCGCCCAGCCAGCCGTTTCTCGGTCCGACCACCTGACTATACCAGACATCGAGATTTCCCGTTAGCCCCGTTTGCATCCGGCCCAACTGCTCGCGGAGCCACCCTTCCGGCCGGATCGCCCCCACCGGCAGCAACACATACGGATTGGCCTTCAAAGGCGGTCGGTTATTCATATCATTGGCCGCCTTAGCAACTCCAGCAGCCGTGCACAGCCCCATTACCCCAACAACGATCCATTCCATTCTTTTGCGTTTCATCTGTCCACTTTCTAAAGAATTGGTTGTGAGAACGTACCATTGTTATTTACACCATCCATAAATAATTTTATCTTTTTTTTTGAAATGAATAGGGATTTAGAGAGTACAGCAGGAGCAAATTTCCCGCTGGCCTGAGATATCATATGAGCCGGACAGTTTTCACAGTCCCGTCCTGCAAGGCATTCTTTTGTGCCTTGCTCAATTCTTAACCTATTGTATTCAAGAGACTTAATCGTTTAGCAGAACGTCAGCCCACCGCTCAAGACAAGCTTTTTTGTTGATTTGAGAAGATCAAATAATTAGAATAAAGAGATGTCAAGTCAGGAATCCGGAGATAAAAAGTATCATTCTGGTCCGCGTAAAGAGTCCAGGGATGTGGCTTGAAAGCTCAGTCAGAAAGCTGGCTTTAATGTTCATCTCCGGGTTGTAGTCGTTAGGAGGTGTTTTATGAACAGACGATGTTTCTATGCGTGCTGTACTGTCCCTGCTTTATTGCTGACCCTGATGCTGTCCAACACCGTTTATGCCGAGTTTGAGGGAATTCGGATTACCACTCATGCTGCCGATCAATGGATGCCCGCGGTCTCCGGTGACCGCATTGTCTGGCAGGATACACGCAATGTCCCCACTTTAGGCGATATTTACCTCTATGATATCGGCACCATGACCGAACGAGCCCTCTGCACGGCCGTTCGCGTGCAGATGAATCCGGCCATCGACGGGCCACGGATCGTCTGGCAGGATGACCGCTGGGGCAGCGGCTTTTTGTACCGACACGATATTTATATGTATGATATGTTAACCTCGGTGGAGAGTCCTGTAACCACCGCTACGGGATTTCAGATGTATCCGGCGATCTCCGGCAGCCGAATCGTCTGGCACGATACACGAGGAACAACACCCCCCAACATTTATCTGTACGACCTGGCCACCGGCATTGAGACCTGCCTATGGGGTGATCCCGGCAGTCAATACAGTCCCGATATCTCCGGCAGCCGCGTTGTCTGTCTGGACGACCGGACGGGTTATCGCAACGTCCGTCTTTTTGATCTGTCCACACAAACTGAAACCGCGATCACGGATGTCGCATCCGCCAAGGAACATGTCGCCATCTGCGGTGATCTGATTGTCTGGGATGATATGCGCAACGGGCAGTGGGACATTTACCTTTATAATATTGCCACAGCCCAGGAAATCCGCATCACCTCCGACCCGGGCGATCAGAAAGCCCCTCGGGTTTCATCGGAGGCGATTGTTTGGGAAGACTATCGCAACGATGCACAGGGCGACATCTATCTATATGATCTGGCCTCCGGAAGGACAGTACCGCTGGTCACGGGAGCATCCCGGCAATTCCAGCCGGATATCGACGGCCACCGGGTGGTCTGGACAGATGATCGGCACGGTAACATGGACATATTCTATCTGGACTACACCCCTCCGACCGGGTCGGATGTCGAGGTCACAGTGACCGACATGCAGGACCCTGTGCTGCAAGGCGATGTCATTGTCTATCATATCCGGGTCCGGAACAACGGCCCGGAGGATGCAAACGGTATTGTACTGGTGGATTGGCTGGATGAGAACCTGGAGTATATCTCGGCCTACAGCTCACGCGGACTATGTCACTATACCCTGCTCGATGAACGGCCCGTCGTGATTTGTCCGATGGGCGATTTGAAAGAAGGCTGGTATGGGGATGTCACCGTTCTGGCCCGCGCGACTCGGACAGGCAAATTTCCAAATCGAGCCGAAGCTGACATCGCCTCAGAGGATTATTTTCCCGCCAACAACACCGCCGAGATTCACACCACATCGGTCGCGTTTCTTAAAAAGGGACTCGGGACCGGCTGGCTTCCACGGGTCAAGACCGACTCTTTCGGGGCGGCGCATCTGTGCTTTATCCGGGATGGTCTGCCGGGGATTGAATATAATGATTGGCCGTATGCAGCGCCCATCGTTCATTGCTGGGATGATGTCATCTATGCAACCAACCAAAGCGGGCAGTGGCGGCAGGAGATTGCATTCGACGGTATTGGACATCCGAATCCGCCTGGGGTGGTAAACCCCTATTACCATTACGAACAGCCGCTGCGAGCGGATTTAGCGATGGACCGAGACGGCCATGTCCATTTGGCTTATATCGTGGATGATGTGGAATTGAATATCCTGGGGCAACCTTACAATAATTCACTTCGTCTCGAATATCGCAGCAACCAATCCGGAGCCTGGTCATCACCCCAGGAAGTCGCTCAGGTGCAGATTGTCAACAACGGGGAACCTGTCAATGTCGGCAGCGGTCTGTGGTCGCATGATATTGAAGTCGATGCCAGCGGCAAGGCACACATGATCTATATGCAGTGCGACGGACCGGCTTCGCAGGGATACCTGGTCTATTGCACCAACCGTTTCGGTTCCTGGCAGCAGCACGTTCTTCCAGCCAAAGGATATGATTGCGTAGCCATGGCACTGGATGCCGACGGTTGGGCCCATGTCGCCTATTACACCTGGGATTTAATTGAGGGACGACCCGTTGATTACCAGGGGATTGCTTATCTCACCAATAGCCCGGGCGGCATCTGGAAAACCCCTGAGGCCGTCGAATCCCTCTGGTCCGGCGGACAGATGGAAGGCATGCGGTGCGATATCGAGGTTGATTCCCAGAATCGCCCGCACATCAGCTATGTCAGCGGTCAGGGCCAGTCCCGTCAGGATTATCGACACGCCGTCCGCACCGAACAGGGCTGGCAGCACAGTCTGATCCAATACGGTGAGTTTGCCACGGAGGGGGCGATGCTGGCAATAGGACCGCAAGATATTCCCGCTGTCTGTTTTGATTCGGTCTATGTCCGACAGCAGCCGTCCGGCTGGCAGGCTGAGGAGGTCGGCAATCAAGTCCAAGATATTGCCATCGATTCTGCCGGCGGCGTCCACATGGTCTATTCCACAGCCTATGACGGAGCATCTGCCCGAGTCTATTATTATTCCCAGCGCGGCACTGACAGCGATCACGACGGTATCGCCGACGGCTTTGAAGCCGGGCCCAACGGGAATGACCCGCTCTATGATGGCAACCATGACGGCATTCCGGACACACAACAGGATTCCGTAGCCTCATTCCCGACGCACAATGATTATGCCTATATCACCGTGGCGTGTCCCGAAGAATATGTGCTGTTCAACGTCGGATATCAGGAAAATCCGTCCCCGCCGGACGTCCCCGCCGACTGGAATTTTGTGTTTGATTTTATTCGGTTGATGGTGGTCAACCTGCCGATCGGCGGCTCGACAACCTTGACTTTATGGCTGCCGGAAGGCACCGAACCTCAGGCGTATTATAAATACGGACCAACGCCGGCAATGCCGACACCTCATTGGTATTCCTTTATGTACGATGACAATGACGGTACCGGCGCGGTCATTGAGGGCAACCGAATCACACTGCACTTGGTGGATGGCCAGCGGGGTGATAACGACCTTCTGTGCAACGGCGTAATCATGGATCCCGGAGCACCGGCTTTGTATCAGCCCTGCATCGTGGACCTGGAGGATTTGGTTGCATTTTTGGATGAATGGATGATGCAGCCGCCAACCCCCGAACTTAGATGCGATTTTGACGCAGATGGCTCGGTTGGCTTGTCAGACTTCATCGAATTCAGCCGATACTGGCTGCAGCCTTGCCCGCCTGCGTGGCCATTTTAACTGATCCTGCCTGGAAGGTCCGGCTCGATCAGAAAATGTTATAGTGACACCCCTTTTGTCGACTTATCCTGCCGTTTAATCAATCTTAGGAGGTCAGGATCGATAATGCTTTGTTCATCTCCAAAGCATATTATCCCCCGTTCGGCAGGGGTCTTATCCGGGAGATTTGAATCCCTGTCCCGCTATGAGTTCCATTTTGTTTCTTCCCCCTGAATAAAACATACAATCCGCTGTTTTTTTTCGAACAAATTCACCGTTATTACCCTAAAAAAGTGCAACATTCATCAATTGCTTTTCGTCTTTAGAGTCGGCAACATACTGAGTCGCTACCGTAGTCTGGGCTACGGCCGGGCCAAATTGTATCTATTAGCATTGTAACAGGAGAATTGTATGCAGGACAGGCTGACAAGAAAACTCGTGGCAGGATGTATCTTCTCTTTAATTGGGTCTTTGTGCTATGCTGGCGATCCGGTCTGGCCGACCTGGCGTGGCCCCGGTATGAGCGGCATCAGTCCGGACGGCAACCCTCCGATTAAATGGAGTGAAACCGAGAATATTCTGTGGAAGGTCAAGCTCGAAGGCGATCCGTCCGATGGCAGTCCGATTATCACGGGCGACAAGATTATCTTCCAATCCGCAGTTGATACCGGCAAAAAGCCCAACACAGCTGCTGAACCGGCTCCCCAGTCGGCTCCCGGCGGTCGTCCCGGCAGAGGCTCGGGCAGAGGCCCTGCATCCATTTACCAATTCAATGTCGTCTGCCTGGATCGCAATACGGGCAAAGAAATCTGGAAAACCACCGTCCGGGAAGTCGTTCCGCATGAAGGTCATCACGGCGACCACGGATTCGCATCGTATTCGCCGGTTACCGATGGCAAACGGATTTGGGCAGATTTCGGCTCGCGCGGGGTATATTGCCTCGATATGGACGGCAAGGTGCTCTGGCAGCAGGACTTAGCCCAAAAGACTATACGGGCCGGTTTTGGCGAAGGCAACTCCCCTGCCCTGGTTGGCGACCTGCTGATTGTAGTTGTCGATCACGAAGGCCAGTCCTTTATTGCCGCCCTCAATAAAGACACCGGCAAGACCGTCTGGAAGCAGGATCGCGACGAACCGACCTCCTGGACAAGCCCTCTGATCGTACAGTATGACGGGCAGACACAGATTGTCGTCGTCGGGCGAAACCGGACGCGCGCTTATGACCCTAAAGACGGCAAGGTCATCTGGGAATGCGGCGGCCAGACCGAAAATGTAATCCCGACGCCGGTCGCAGGCTTTGATATGGTCTTCTGTACCAGCGGCTACCGCGGCAGCAAACTGCAGGCTATTAAACTCGGCAAAACCGGCGACCTGACCGGGACCGATGCCATTGCCTGGGAAGTCAACGAAGGCACTCCCTATGTGCCCTCACCGCTGCTGTATGAGGACAAGGTCTATGTCAATGCGGTTAATAATCCTGTGATTTATTGCTATAATGCCAAGACCGGCAAGCCCTATTACGTCAAGCAAAACCTCGATGAAATGAAGGGAATGTATGCATCACCCGTCGGAGCGGCAGGCCGGGTCTATTTCGTCGGACGTAATGGCGTAACGTATGTACTGAGCAATTCGGATGAATATAAACTGCTTTCCGTTAATAAGCTGGATGATGGCTTCGACGCCTCCCCCGCCATTGTCGGTGACCGCATTTATTTGCGCGGCAAGCAGAATCTGTATTGTATTGCTGAGTCGAAAGCAGAAACCAAATAGATAAAAAAAGCCAGATAGTCTCTTAAAAGCGGCAGTAACGCCCCAGTGTTTTGAGATATTCTAAGGTGTTTTTATAGATGTATTAATCTAAGCCCACGCCATATGGTGTGGGCTTTTTTATCTATTTTTATATCCGATGCCGGCAATCTTTATATGGGTACTATCCAAAAACCTGCCAAACAGGTTTGCATTCATCGCTTAAGCTGTTATAATTCCTCTGTTTCTGGCATCCTTAAAAATCAGCCGTAAAAGGGAACGGATATGCGAAAAGCAGGGATTGGTTTACTTTTAATACTATGCACGGTGTGTACTGGCCGGGCGGAGACATTACGATTGACTCCGCAGGGGCAATGGCAGAATCTGGCCGCCGACCCGCAGGGTCAGCATGTCCTTGCGCTTGCGGAGCTTAAGCAGAAGATTCTGGCCGGGGATAAAAACGATGCCCTCGAGGCTCTTGAAAAGTTTAAAACCGACTACGCCGAGTATGCCGGAGACGACCTGAATGCCTATATTGAGGCGGAAACCCTGTACGCCAAGCAGAACTGGTCCAAGGCCACCAAACAATTTCAAAAATTCGTGAAAGACTGGCCCGAAAGCCCGTTTTTTGATATTGCCAATGAGCGGCTGTATTCCATCGGCACGGCGTTCCTGAATGGGCAGAAACGCCAGGTACTGGGCATTTTATGGCTGTCAGCGTTTGACAATGGCGTGGAAATCATGCGAGACATTGCTGACCGCATGGGAACCGGTCCGATGGGGCTGCGGGCGCTGGTAACGCTGGCCGAGGCATACGAAAAACGCAAGATGTACGCCGAGGCGTATGAAGTCTGGTCGGAAGTGGCCGACAAGTGGCCCACCGGTGATGTCGGTCAGCAGGCCCTGCTGCGGATGGCACAGTGTCTTCATGCCGCCTATAAGGGGCCGCGATATGACCCCACCTGGCTGGTCAGCGCCAAAGCCTATTATGAGGATTATCTCAAGCGGTATCCCCAGCAGGCCGCCCAGATCAAGACTTCAGATACAATTGCCATGATTGTTCAGCAGCAGGCGTACAAGAACTACTGGATTGCCCAGTATTACGACCGTACCGATCATCCGCTGGCCGCGAATCTGTATTATCAGTATGTCATTGATACCTGGCCGGAATCCGAAGCCGGCTATATGGCGGTCCAGTCGCAGCAGCAGGGCTATCACTATCCAAAAACGCTTTGCCGCAGGACCTTTGATGTGGGGTGTCGATTTTTGGATAGCTGGTTTGGCATCGGCCTTCTGTTCGGCAAGACGTCCCAGGAATAACTTGAATTGGATAACACATGAGAGCAATAGCACTTATAGCAGGTTGGATTGCAGCCGCCGTTTCGCTGTGCGGCTGCCAGGGATACAGCAATTCGTGGCTGCATCGGGATGACGTCAGTACGGTGTATGTGGAAATGATGGAAACCAGCAGCTTTCGGCGCGGTCATGAGTTCGCCCTGACCGATGCCATCTGCAAACGGATCGAGGCGCAAACGCCGTATAAAATCGTGTCCGATCGCGAGGTAGCCGACACCATTCTCAGCGGCAGCATGACTATTGGAACCGGCATACTGACGACAGAACGCTGGGAAGGCCGACCGCTGGAATACGAAACGTCCGTGGCAGTCACGGTCACCTGGAAAAACCTGAAGACCGGTCAGCTTCTTATCGACCGCGAAGTGGTGTTCGGCTCCGCTTCCTACTCCTCGCAGCTGGGACAGAGCTTTGACTACTCCATCGGGCTGGCGGTGAACAATGCGGCCCAAAAAGTCGTAGAATTGATGGAAAAACCCTGGTAAAACACGAAACCCAGTAAGTCTTTATAGTTGACGGCCTGCGACGTTTCTGCCGTGCGCTGTCAACTGTAATTTTTTAACCATATAGCACAAAAAAACAGGAATCTATGGCAGAACAACAAAAAAACAAGCAGACTCCGGGGCAGCCGCCTGCAGGGGTGGGCAAGTATAATCGCAGCCCGTTTAGCTGGCTGCTGATCGCGTTGATCGCAACCACACTGCTGATGACACTAAACAAGTGGCAGCGCGTCGAGCAGATCAATTATAGCCCTGATTTTCTCAATCTCATTCGACAGGGCTATGTCGAAAGCGTCAGAATTGAACATGAACGCATTGTCGGTGTCTTTAGCGAAGCTGGCCAGAAATCCCGCAAACCCACGGATCCCACCAGCTTTGAAGTGGTCTACATCCAGCCGATGTGGGACAAAGACCTGCAGCCTCTCCTGCAAAAGCATAACGTCATCGTCAAGGGTGGAAAGCCCGATATGTGGATGCCGCTGCTGTGGAATCTGCTGCCGTTTGCGCTGCTGGCGGCGATGATTTATTTCTTCTTCCTGCGAGGCATGCGAAGCGGGGGCGGACTGGGCACAGCACTGAGCTTTGGGCGAAGTAAACACCGCGTCCGTGCCGGCAAAGACACCAAGATTACCTTTGCCGACGTGGCAGGCATCGATGAGGCCAAAGAAGAAGTGGCCGAAGTGATCGAGTTTCTGAAAAACCCCAAAAAATTCAAGAAAATCGGCGGACGCATTCCCCGCGGTGTGCTGCTGGTCGGCCCTCCCGGCTGCGGCAAAACCCTGCTGGCCAAGGCGATTGCCGGCGAATCCGATGTGCCGTTTTTCAGCATCTCCGGCAGTGATTTTGTCGAGATGTTTGTCGGCGTCGGTGCCAGCCGCGTCCGAGACCTGTTCCGTCAGGCCAAGGAAAATTCGCCGTGCATCATCTTCCTCGATGAAATCGATGCCATTGGTAAAAAACGGGGCCCTGGTTTTGTCAGCGGCGGCCACGATGAACGTGAGCAGACGCTCAATGCCATCCTCGTTGAAATGGACGGTTTTGAAACTGACGACCAGGTCATTGTCATTGCCGCCACCAATCGCGCCGATATTCTCGACAGCGCCCTGACCCGCCCCGGGCGGTTTGACCGCCAAGTGGTGGTCCCGCTGCCGGATCTCAAAGGCCGTATGAGCATTCTCCGAATCCATGCTCAGAAAGTCAAATGCGGTCCTGACGTCGATTGGGAAAAAATGGCTCGCGGAACGCCGATGTTCAGCGGTGCCGAACTGGAGGCGCTGATTAACGAAGCTGCCATTGGGGCCAGCATGCAGAATAAAGATTACGTCGAAATGGCTGATCTTGAAGAAGCTCGCGACAAGGTGCGCTGGGGCCGTGCCAAACGCAGCCGTGTCGTCGATGAACAGGATAAGCGTCTGGCCGCTTACCACGAGGCGGGTCATGCCCTGGTTCAATCGCTGCTTAAAGACGCTGACCCCCTGCACAAAGTCAGTATTATCCCGCGTGGTCAGATGGGCGGAGCCACCTTTGCTCTGCCTGAAAAAGACCGCATGTTCTATTCGCGGAAATACTGCCGGGCACAGATTCAGATTTGCTTTGGCGGGCGCATCGCCGAAGAAATGTTCTGCGATGACATTACCAGCGGTGCCCAGGCTGACATCAAACAAGCTACTCTGCTGGCCCGGGCGATGGTCATGGAATGGGGTATGGGCGAACAGCTTGGGCCGGTCAATTATTCCTCCGACCCGGCCTCTGAGGCCTATATGATGCAGTTCGGCCCGGAGTTCTCTCAGAAGACCGCAGAGATGATTGACGCGGAAGTGCGGAAGATTATCGACACGGCCTATACGGAAGCCTCTGATTTATTAGAAACCAATCGCGACAAGGTGGATGCATTAGCCAAGGCCTTGCTCAAATATGAGACTCTGGATGCCGACGACGTCAAATTGATTCTGTCCGGCGGGTCTCTGGAAAAGCCGACTCTCAATGACCTTTTAGCCAAGGAACAGAACAAGGCCCCCCATGAGACTCCGGCCCCTGAAGAGTATCGAAAAGACTATTGATTCGCCTGCCATTTTTGAATGGCAAACCCAAAAATTGGCAGAGTATCGCATTTGTAAGGACTTGCGAAGAAAATCGCAAGTCCTTATTTTTCAATGTGATAGATGTTTTTTGGCAAGCTGGCACATAATTTGTAATCTCCCTGTCAGGCTGAACAAGGCCCAAATAACGACGTAAAACAATTGTTTGGAGCTGACAATTTGGAGTCCATAGCGATCAAGTCGATACGCAGAAATGCAACACTCACACGCTGCGTCTATCGCGGGTATCCAACGTGAAATCAAGTTCTTGAAAACAAAACGAAAGGCTCTGCTCATGGTGAGGAGCCGTACCGAAGGAAAATGGAAAGGACAAATAATGAACACATTATTGAAGCGATGTTTGGGACTGGTATTGATCGTTGCAGTATTAAGCTCGATGGTATCGGCTGCTGAAGACAACGGCATCGAAACGCTGCGTAAAACATCCCAGGCGTTTACCGAAGTCGCCAAAAAAGCCGTACCGGCTGTCGTTGCTGTGCAGGTCGAACAAGAAGTCAAATCCGAAATGGATATCTTTGAGAACTCGCCCTTTGATGATGAATTTTTCCGCCGGTTTTTTGGTCCCCGCTTTTCCCCTCGCAATTCCGAACCTCGCATTCGCAGAGGACAAGGCTCCGGCTTTATCATTTCCCCCGACGGCTACATCCTGACCAACAATCATGTTGTGGACAGTGCCGATAAAATTACGGTTGTTCTCAAAGATGGCCGCAAACTCGATGCCAAAGTCATCGGCACGGATCCGGATTCCGACGTCGCAGTCATCAAAGTCGAAGGCGATAATTTTCCCATTATTGAGCTGGGGGATTCCGACAGTCTTGAAATCGGTGAATGGGTCATCGCCGTGGGCAACCCGTTTGGTCTTGCAGAAACTGTAACCGTCGGTGTGGTCAGCGCCAAGGGACGCCAGGTCGGCATCACCGAAGGCGGCTATGAAGACTTTATCCAGACGGATGCCGCCATCAATCCCGGCAACTCCGGCGGTCCCCTGCTGAATCTCGATGGCAAGGCCGTGGGTATCAATTCCGCAATCATCAGTCAATCCGGCGGCTATATGGGGATTGGTCTGGCCATCCCCATCAATATGGCCAACGCCGTCAAAGAACAGCTTATTTCCGGCGGCAAAGTCGTTCGCGGCTATGTGGGGATTACCATGAATCCCGAGGGCCTGACTCCCGAACTGGCCGAATCGTTCGGCTATAAAGGCGAAGGCGGTGTCCTGGTTACTGAAGTGATGGAAGATTCTCCGGCAGCCAAAGCCGGTCTCAAGCAGGGCGACATTATTACTCAGCTTAATGGCAAGCCCGTCTCCGGCAACGATTCCTTCCGCAATACCGTCTCGCTGATGGCTCCCGGAACCAAAATCAAGCTGACGGTTTTCCGTGACGGCAAAGAGAAAAATATCACTGTCGAGGTGGCTTCTCTGTCAGAAAGTAAAATGTCCACCAAAACCTCTGAAATCGGCAAGAAATTAGGCTTATCGGTGGTCCCGGTGGATTCCGATGCTGCCCGTCAATTGGGTGCCAAAGGCGATCAGGGCGTGGTCGTGGCAGAGGTAACACCGCGAAGCCCCGCTCAAAGGGCCGGCATTCGTCCCGGAATGATTATTCTCAGCGTCAACCGGGTGTATATCAATTCCGTGGGTGAGTTCAATGAGGCCCTCAAGGAAACCGAGCAAACCCGCACAGCTCGTCTTCTGATCAAGACGGGCCGAATGGCTCAGTATGTTCTTTTGAAACTGGACGACAAATAAACCGCTCTGATTCTGATTGTCGATAAAAAGCCCCGCCAGAAATGGCGGGGCTTTTTTTATGGAGTTCAAATGCTGCCTCTACAGGACGCGGGTGATCTGTGATGTCAGCTTGTCAATGCGCCCGCGAAAATCCGGCTCGGTTTTATACATCTGCTCGACCTTGGCGCAGGCGTGAAGCACCGTGGAATGATCCCGCCCGCCCAGATGCCCGCCGATTTCCTCCAGACTGTGACGGGTCAGAGTGCGTGCCAGGTACATGCAAACCTGACGCGGCAGAGCGATGCTCTGGCTGCGTTTTTTACTCTGCAAGTCCGTAATGCGAATATCAAAAGCCTCCGCCACCGCAGCAATAATATCGCCCAGAGACAGGATTTTGGCCGATTCACTTTCCTGATAGCCCAGTGCCTGCCGGGCCAGTTCCAGCGATACTTCTTTTTGAGCGGTGCGGGCTGTGGCATAAATGACCGTCAAAGCCCCCTCCAGTTCCCGGATGTTGCTCTTGACATGCTCGGCGATCAGCTCGGCAACCCCCTCGGGCAGCACCAGTCCTCGCAGACTGGCCTTCTTTTTGACGATGGCAATGCGGGTTTCGTAACTGGGGGCATCCAGTCGAGCCACCAGACCCCACTTGAATCGGCTGATGAGACGGTCTTCAAGAGCCTGCAAATCCGCCGGGGCACTGTCGGCGGTCAGCACAATCTGCCGCTGGTTGTTGTACAGCGCATTAAAGGTATGGAAAAACTCTTCCTGGCTTTGCTCACGTTCCCGTAAAAACTGTACATCATCGATAATCAGCATATCCACCGAACGATACAGGTTTTGAAAATCGGCTAATTGTCCTTTTTCGATGGCGCTGATGAAGCCGTTGACAAACGCCTCACAACTGAGAAACTGTACCGACAATCCCGCTTTATTCCGCAGGCTTTCATGACAAACCGCATGCAGAAGGTGGGTTTTGCCCAGGCCGGAATTACCGTATAAAAACAGGGGATTATAAATCGTCCCGGGATTTTGACTGACCGCGATGCAGCTTGCATGGGCCAGCCGATTGCACGGCCCGACTACAAAACTCTCAAAGGTATAATCCGGATGCAGCTTGACCCCGCTTTGCACCATGGCTGGAACCACCGCAGCCGTACTTATGGGACGAAACTGCACACTGACCAGATGTCCCGTGATATTCTGGGCAGCCTGGGTGAATGTCGATAGGCACCGATCCTGCAGATATTGCGCAGTGACCGCATCCGGACAGCCGATGTGCAAAACCCCGCCGTCAAATTCCTCCACAACCAGGTCATCAAACCACGTGCGGATATTGACAGGGTCCAGGGTCTTGGCCCGTTCCAGAATCGCTTCAAATAACTGACTGGATTCCTGTGATTTTGCCAACTTCGCTATTCCATGCGTTTTAGGTCTGTTTTAATACCTTCCAGCCGATTACATCAATCGGGAGAAACAATCTACTCACCGACTGCAAGCCTGTCAAAGAAATTCCCCCTCCCGTAAAAACTTGCCCGCCCGCGAACTTTTTTGTTGAAGAGTCGTACACTATATATTACTATATGACAAATTAATCACATAAGAACATTATAACTATGGAAAAACAATTGATTTACGAAAAACAGGCTAATGTCGCCAAGGCCATTGCCCATCCTCTGCGGATGGCGATTCTGGATTTTTTACGCGAGGGACCCCAGTGTGTCTGCGACATTGCCGACGCGGTCAAATCCGAACGCTCCAACATCTCCAAGCATTTATCGATTATGGTAGCCGCGGGGGTGCTGGAATATCGCAAGCAGGGCCTTCAGGTCATCTATAAGATTCGCACCCCGTGTACCTTACGGTTTGTGGACTGCCTGACTGAGGCGATTAAGGAAAACGCCCTGCGAGAACAAAAACTGCTTAATGTCATCTAAGATTGGAGACATTCAAGATATGGACTGGAAACAAGAATGGAAGAAACTGGCAATCATTGTAGTTGTGTTTTTAGCCTGTTTTTATTTACCCATAGGTACCCCGCGGTTTGATAATGCGATCACAGAATCTCTGCATTTAGTGAAGTGGTATGCACAGGAACACGTTCTGCTATGCCTGGTCCCGGCATTCTTTATCGCCGGAGCGATTTCAGTCTTTGTCAGCCAGGCCTCAGTGATGAAGTATCTGGGAGCCAAAGCCAATAAGGTTTTGGCTTATGGTGTCGCTTCGGTGTCCGGAACGATATTGGCGGTTTGCTCGTGTACGATTTTGCCGTTATTTGCCGGAATCTATCGTATGGGGGCGGGTTTAGGACCTGCCACGGCATTTTTATATTCGGGACCTGCCATCAATATTCTTGCCATCATCCTCACAGCTCGCATTCTCGGCGTCGAACTGGGGATTGCCCGTGCCGTCGGTGCCATTGCCTTCAGCGTACTGATTGGTCTGATTATGCATTTTATCTACCGCAAGGAAGAAATTGAGAAAGCCAACGGTCAGATGGCCATGCCCGAACCGCAAGTGGCCCGCCCGCTCTGGCAAAATGCCCTGTTTTTTGCGGTGATGATTGGCGTGCTGGTCTTTGCCAATTGGGGATCACCCAATGATTTTATCTTCAAGACCACAGATGGTTCTACCATTCATGCTGCGATTTTGAAATCCCCTGAACACGGAAGCCCCTTAACAGGGTCCTATACTCTCAAACGACTGGATGGCGAGCAGCTCGGCAGCGAACTTGAATTGCCGGCAGATTCAGTCGTTGAAAAGAAACCGGTAGCCGGTACCTGGACCACGATTTGGTCTTATAAATGGCTGATTACAGCCGCCTTTTCAATTGCTCTTGGACTAATCCTGATTCTGTGGTTTGGCATCACATGGTGGAAGGTTGTGATCACGGCTATTCCAGTGGCGGCGTTGTCGTTGATGCTGCCGATGGAGGGGATGATGGTGATGATTCCGTTCACTGCCGCGGTCATCGGTTTATCCTGGATGACCAGCACCGACAAAGGTGAAGCCGGGGAATGGTTTGCTTCAACCTGGTCATTTGCCAAACAGATATTGCCGTTATTGTTTTTTGGAGTTCTGTTTGCCGGGGCATTTTTAGGGCGACCCGGTCATGAAGGTCTGATTCCCAACCAATGGGTTGAGTGGGCCGTCGGCGGCAATTCACTGCGAGCGAATCTATTTGCTTCGGTTGCCGGGGCATTTATGTATTTTGCCACGCTGACGGAAGTCCCGATTTTGCAGGGACTGATTGGTTCGGGCATGGGCAAGGGACCTGCTCTGGCATTGCTTCTGGCAGGCCCGGCGTTGAGTCTGCCCAGTATGCTGGTGATTCGTTCGGTGATGGGAACCAAAAAAACAATCGTTTTTGTGTCTTTGGTCATCGTGATGGCGACCCTCAGCGGCATGTGTTACGGTGCTTTTTTCTAAGGCAAAGAAGATGAACCAGGAACCAGCGACATTCACAGTCAAGGCAATTGGGGTGATCCACAGTCCCTTTACCCATCCCAAGGAAGCTCCGATTCAGCCGGCGTTTGCCAAGGGAGCCGAGGGCATCATCGACCTATTCGAGCCTTATACCGCAGCATTGAAAGATCTGGACGGCTTTGAGCGAATCTGGCTGATTTTTTACTGCGACCGTGCGGCAGAATGGAAACCATTGTCCAAGCCCTATTTAGATACCGTCGAGCGTGGATTATTTGCCACACGATCTCCAGCCAGACCTAATCCGATTGGTATTTCGTCCGTGCGATTGATGCGGATTGAAGGCCATCGGCTGTATGTGCAGGACATCGACGCCCTGGATGGAACGCCGCTATTGGATATCAAGCCCTATTCGGGCAAATTCGATACGTTTTTAACCCAGCGAAACGGCTGGATGGATACCGTGGATACGAGCCATCCGAAAGCCGACGAGCGATTCTGGAAACCTCAAACATAAGGATAAAGGATAGGATCATGAAAAAGATTCAGATTCTTGGGACAGGTTGTCCTAAATGCAAACAATTGGCTCAGTGTGCCGAGCAGGCGGCCAATGAACTGGCCATTCCCTACGAGATTGAAAAGGTGACTCAGATTAACGATATCATGAAGTTCGGGGTCATGATCACGCCTGCGTTGGTGGTTGACGGCAAAGTGCTATCCGCAGGCAAAGTCTTGACGCTTGATGAAATGAAAAAGTGTCTGCAATAACATCACGAAAGGATATCACAATGGCTAACCAAAACAGTTGTATGTGTTCCGGCGGACCAAAATTGATCTTTGCCTGCAGCGGTGCGGCTGATGTCGGTGCGATTGCCGACCAGGCAGCTCGAAAACTGACCCGGGATGGGGCCGGCAAAATGTTTTGCCTGGCCGGCATCGGCGGGCGAATCGACGGTATTATGAAAACAACACAGGCCGCCTCATCCATTCTGGCCATCGACGGCTGCCCGCTGAATTGTGTCAAAGCCAGCCTTGAAAAGGCCGGATTTGCCAATTTCAAACATCTCCAGCTTGCCGATCTGGGTCTGGAAAAAGGCAAAAGCCCGGTCACCGAAGACAATATCACCAAGGCCTGCACTGCGGCGATGTCCTTGCTGTAATGAGAATGTCGTTACGGTTGTCTTGAACTCTTTTTGAATAAAGGAATAACCATGAATTCGTATGCCAAGATGGGAATTGTTGTGGTGTTGATGATGGCAGTGGGGGCCGTTGTAATCTTCAAACAGGGAGGAATGCCCTGTTGCTCACCATCCACGGCATCGCAGCCAGAACCGGCGGTTTCCTCCGCTGCTGCCGCAACCCGAGAAACCGCTGGCCCGTTTGCAACGTCAGGTCTGCCGACACTGCTTGATCTGGGGGCGGGCAAATGTGTGCCGTGCAAGATGATGAAGCCGATTCTGGATGAATTACAAGAACAATACAAAGGTAAAATGAATGTGGTTTTCATCGATGTCTGGGAAAATCCGGATCAAGCGAAGAAATACAGCATAAACCTCATCCCCACACAGATCTTTTATAACCAGGACGGCAAGGAATTATTCCGTCACGAGGGATTTTTCTCCAAAGAAGATATTCTGGAAAAATGGAAACAACTGGGTGTGGAAATTGGCACAACCCCCTCCGTTCCGGAATTCAGCCGTCTGGAACCGGCTGCGGTGGATACTCGCCCCAAAGATCAGATTTGTTATATGTGTGACGGCACGATTGATCCCAAAACACGGGTGACAGTGAAGACGGAAAAAGGGGATGTGCAGATGTGCAGTCTGCACTGCTACTTTATCATGTATTCCTGCCTGACCGAGGACAAGACCGATTTTGAACAGAAAGTCTCAGTCACAGACTATGTTTCCGGGGCCCCTGTTGCTCTGACAGACGCTACGTTTCTGGCAGGAACCGACCCGCAGGGACGCCCTGTCCTGCATGCCTATGCGACCGCGGATGCGGCCAAACAGGCCCAGCAGACCGCCGGCGGCAATGTGATTGGACTGGATGCGCTCAAACAAAACGAATTGTCTGTTCGCTGCGGCTTCTGTGACCGGGCCTGCTATCCGCAGGATGCCGCGGAGGTGATTGTCGATGGCGGGATCCGAACCTGGGGCTGCTGTTCGCATTGCGCCCTCGGTGTCGCGGCCCGTACCGGCAAGGATATCGAAGTCCATGAAAAAGACCGTCTGACCGGCCAGCCGATTGTCGTTAAGACCCTCAACGGCAGCATTGCCTCACTGGAACCGTCCACCGCCGTGGCATGGTTCGGCCAGCGCAAGAAACCGGATGGCACCTGGACCTCAGCCGGCTGTTTCCATCAGGGCTTTTTCGTCAATGCCGATAATCTCAAACAATGGGTTGAAAAAAATCCGCATGAAACCGGCAAGCTGATTACCATCCATCAGGCCCTGGCCGATAAAATGAAACTGTCGCCCGAACAAATCCAGAAGGCCTGCAAAATCGGCGAATGTGCCCCCAAATAATAAAAATGACACTATTGCATGCAAAAAGGACCTTTATGAAATCGAAATCGGCTTTGTTGGCAATCATGACGGTTGTCCTTATATCGAGTTCATCTGTCTGGGCACAACAGAAGGCGGAAAATCCATTTAAAACCGTTGAGGAAGTGTATCCCGGCTTAACTTCGGGAGGTTTGTCGCTGGCTGTCCTGACGGATCTTCCGGAAGGAATCCTGTTAAAAGCAGGCACTGTCGAGATGACATCTGAAAACATTTCCAAAATCATTGATTCCCAACCCGAACCGGTCAGGGAAGAACTGAAAAAAAATGCTTTTTTCATTCTGGAACAGGAAGCGGCAGGCAGGATTTTGCTGGACTTGGCGAAAAAAGCCGCTGTACAGCCCCAGGTGGAAATTCCAAAAGACGAAAATGAGCTGATTAGACAGTTTTTTGAAACAGCTGTTTTCAAAAACATTGAAGTCACAGACGCCGAAATCAAGACGTTTTATGAAAACAACAAGGACATGTGCGGCGGGGCAACATTCGAACAGATTAAATCATCCCTGAAAGAATATGTATTGGATCAGAAGAAACAGCAAATCGCTTCCGAATATATCCGCGACCTGGGCAAACAGATTCCGATTCAGGTTTCCGAAAGCTGGGTCAAGCAGCAGGCGGCATTGGCATTTGATAATCCGGTGGACAAAGCCCGCAAAAGCGGAAAACCCTCTGTGGTGGATTTTGGCGCCAGCGGCTGCAGACCCTGTGATATGATGACACCGATCCTTGAAACACTTGCCAAAAAATATGAGGGCAAAGTCAACGTGCTTTTTGTCCACGTTCGCGAACAGCAGATACTAGCCGCGCGATACGGCATTCAATCCATTCCCGTGCAGGTCTTTTTCGATCAAAACGGACGGGAAGTATTTCGTCATACAGGGTTCTTTGCTCAGGATGAAATTGAGAAAAAGTTTAAAGAGATGGGAATTCAATAACTTATGCAGGAACTGTTTACCCAGCTCACCCGTGCAGTGGAAGGGACATGGTTCATCGCCGTAACTGCCTCCTTTATTTGGGGCATTCTAAGCATTCTGTTAAGTCCCTGTCATCTGGCCAGTATCCCCCTGATTGTCGGCTTCATCGATGAACAGGGTAAAATCTCCACCAAACGGGCATTTTGGATTTCCACGTTATTTGCAGTGGGAATCCTGATTACCATCGGTGTCATTGGAGCCATTACGGCTGCCTTAGGCAGGATGATGGGGGATGTCGGCAGATATGGAAACTATTTTGTGGCCTTGATCTTCTTTGTGGTGGGACTTCATCTGCTGGAGGTGATACCCATGCCATGGTCCGGACCCGGACAGGTCGGGATGAAGCGAAAGGGAATGCTTGCCGCATTCATTTTGGGGCTGGTGTTCGGCATTGCCCTGGGGCCTTGCACTTTTGCTTATATGGCTCCGATGCTGGGGGTCACATTCAAGCTGGCCTCAACCCATCTGGCATACGGCATCCTCCTGTTATTAGTCTACGGTATTGGACATTGTTCGGTCATTGTCTTTGCCGGCACATTCACCGAAGTCATTCAGCGATATATGAACTGGAACGAACAATCGAGAGGCTCAGCCATCCTCAAAAAACTCTGCGGCGTGCTGGTCCTGCTGGGGGGATTGTACATGATTTATACGGCGTCCTGAAACGCTATCGAAATGCATATCAATAAGGAGAAATTGCTATGGACAGAAGACACTTTGTATCACAGGGGATCACCGCAGTAACAGGTCTTTCGCTGGGGGCGATGGCCGCCGAAAGTGAACCGGAATCCAAAATCATCATCATCGGCGTCAGCTGCAGCCCCCGCAAGGGCAAAACCACCGCCACGTCGGTCAAAATTGCCCTGGAAGCAGCTCAGGCCGTCAGTCCACGCATCGAAACACAGCTGATCGATCTGGCCGATATGAAAATCTCCGGCTGGAAAGGCGGCGCCAAGCCGGACGCTCCGCAAATCCCCTTTGATGATTATGAAGTCCATGTGGAGCCGCATTTTATGGCCCCGAACCTGGGCGGCCTGATTATCGGTTCCCCGGTTTACTTCCGCAGCATGAGCGCTCTTTGCAAGGCGTTTCTCGAACGCCTCTACACCGTTCGGACGCCTGTAATGCGATTGGCTGATAAGCCCGTCGGCGCCCTGGCCGTCGGATCCTTCCGCAATGGCGGGCAGGAGCTGGTCATCGAACAGATTCTCTCGGCGATGCTGTGCTATGAACCCTTCATTGTCGGCGGAAAACCCAGCGCTCATCAGGGTGCGACGCTGTGGAATAATTACAGTGACGACATTACCAAAGACGAATTTGGGGTGGATACCGCCAAAAAACTGGGCATTCGCATAGCGGAAGCCGCTCTGAAAAACGCAGACCGCTGACACGGGTGTCCGCGGTTCTGCTCCGGACGGCTTCCAAAGTCTTGACACGCTCCGGGGCTTCTGTCAAAATAGCGGCAGGAAACGGAATGAGCTTAACAGCAGGAGCGTTTAATGTCGCATTCGGTACTGGATTGCAAAAAAGTACTCGATACCATCGTTCGTTTGCAGATGCGTATTGAAGATCGCTTCCCGGGCAGCGGCCTGGGCCGGGTCTGCGGGGAACTGATCGAAATTGCCCGGCAGACCGACCAGACCATCCGGCTCATCCAGCAGCCCAGCTATATGTACCGCATCCTGGTTTTTGCGGTGGTCTTAATATTGGTTGTGATTGCCGGACTCGGATGGAGCCAGCGCAAAGTCAGCCAGGACGACACCGTCCTGGTCAATATGGTTCAGGTCCTCGAAGGCACAATCAATATCCTGTTTCTTATCGGCGGGGCCATTCTGTTTCTGGTATCGATTGAAAACCGAATCAAGCGGCAAAAGGTCATCCAGGCCGTCAACATCCTGCGATGCCTGGCCCACGTCGTCGATTCGCACCAGTTGACCAAAGACCCCTGTATTACAGACGCTTCGGCTCTTCGTACAGCCCATTCCCCCGAACGGCCCCTGAACAGCTTTCAGGTCTGCCGCTATCTGGATTACTGCTCGGAGATGCTCTCGCTGGTCAGCAAGGTCGCCTTTCTGTATGTGCAGGATTACCATGACCCCGTCGCCACCGAGGCCGTCAACGACCTCGAAGACCTCACCAACGGCCTGAGCACCAAAATCTGGCAGAAAATCATCACCGTTAAAAGCATCCCCGGCCTGCAGGCCGACTCCCCCAGGGACCTGTTATAAAATAATCAAGGCAGGTTCCTGGTTTTGATCAACTAATCAGTTCTGATTGGGACAGGTTTCCCGACCTGCCAGGGTCCAACCCGAATAGCGGCTGGCGGCCAACCCGGAGCCCAAAAGCCACGAATCCCCCCGACCCCAAATGGGGTCAAATCTGGCTTTAAAAAGTCATTATTTCTACTCCAAACCTCTCTTCATGTCCTTCTTTGTAAAAACACTCCATGCTCCAGCCCCCAATGGATTCGGTATGTGCAAAAAATAATGGCACAATATCCCCCTTGTTTCTGGGCAGAAAAGTTCTGCCAGATTCATCCCGCTCCCTATAAACTTGTTATACTGATCCTGCTTGAAATTTCCCGTTTCGTCGCGGCTAAGTACAGTAGCTTCAACCACTTGCTTCTTTTGCTCGCGGAATAATCATACCCGTTGGGTATATCACATTGACTTAAAACGACTTATCGTATTGTGAAGCCGCCCGAAAACCGGACAGCAGCAATCCTGTTTCAGCAGGCCATCGCGTGCAGCCGATGGTCGCGGATTTCCTGGGCAACCTTGAATCCGGCATCCAGGGTTTTCGAAAAATCAGGATCAAGCGCATCCGTAATATGGTGTGCCGCAAGAAAACTCTCGGCCAGCGTCGTGGCATTCACAAAACCATCCCGACGCACTTTTTGACGCATCCATTGAATAATTTGTTCTTCTGTCATTGTTTGTTTCTCCAGCCAGGCACTCCGCCGGGACGTAACGCTATCCCGGATAGTGTAGGTGTTAAATTTGGATCTGAGCGGAATATAGCCTGGAATTATATGAACTTTAGTATTATATCGGCATTCGGGGCAAAAATATACACTTTTTTGATAAAATAGGGCAATTCCAGGGCAAAAACAGCCGTATCAGGACTAAAAATGCGGTTTTTTTCGATTTTGTCCGATAAAAATTGAAGAAATCATAAAGTTTTGGTCGAAGATTCCGATAATATGATAGATGAATATCAATACTGATATTCAAAGAATGTAAACCGAATTGCCTGAATGACTGGCCGGAATCAATATAATTATAATACACTGGCACAACAGGATCGATTTGGAGAAAACCGTTTCAAGGATGAAACCCGGGGGGGGCACAAGGAAGAGTCTATGAGAACCATAGCTGTTATCAATCAAAAGGGCGGGGTGGGGAAAACAACTATTTCAATCAATCTGGCCAGTGCCATGGCCAATCGCGGTTATCGCACGCTATTGGTGGATATGGATCCCCAGTCGCATTGTGCCGTCGGCCTGGCAGTCCCGGAAGAACAGATCGAACACAGCATGTTCGATGTCTTGATTGGGCAGACCCGCGGTGAGCCGTTGCGTATTACTGAAATTCTCTGGAAAATCTCCGAACGTTTTGAATTAGCTCCCTCCACGATCGACCTGGCCACCTTTGAAACCCAGACCACCGGCCAGCCGGATCGGGAAAACACTCTCCGCACTATCCTGGCTCAGGTTCGCAACGAATTCGACTATGTGATTATCGACTGCCCGCCATCGGTGGGGCTGTTGACCTTCAATGCCCTTCGTGCCGCTACCGATGTGGTGGTCCCTGTGGAAATGGGCTATTTCTCTCTGCACGGCCTCAGCAAACAGCTGGATACCCTCAACGCCCTGTCCCAGCAGTGCCCCGAGCGGGTCAATGTGATGATTCTGGCCAGCATGTACGATATCCGCACGAAGATGGCCCGCGAAATCCTGGCCGAACTCCGCAAGCACTTCAGCAGCCGGATGTTCAAAACCGTCATCAACTTCAATACCAAGCTCAAGGAAGCCGCCAGCCTCGGCCAGCCCATCAGTGAATATGATCCGGCCAGCAAGGGATTCAAGGACTTCCTGGCTCTGGCTGATGAACTGGTCGGGTCCGACACCCAGACCCATAAGGCCGAACTGGTAAACTCCCTCCAGACCCGCCTGAAATCCATTAGTGCCAGCGCCGATGAACTCCTGGCCTCAATTAAAGAACCCAAAATGTCCATTGAGCCCGAACAGCCCAAAACCACACTCGAACAGAAACTGGCCGATTTCTATGGTGTCCGCCAGGTCAATGGCACGGTGGTCTTCTCGGCCCTGTATCCCCGGGCACAAACCGTCCACATTGCCGGAGATTTCAATGGCTGGAAACCCGAACAGACCCCGCTGGAAAAAGTCAGCGAAAACGGCAACTGGCAGATTAAACTGCCCCTGAGCAAAGGAACCTATCGGTATCGCCTGGTTGTCGATGGCCAGTGGCAGCAAGACCCCTATAATGAAATGACCGAGCTGAATCCCTTTGGTGATTACAACTCCGTTCTCAACGTTCAGTAGAAGCCATTACCAGTGCCAACACATTTCAAAACGGCGACGCTTCCCGTCGCCGTTTTTTCTTGCGCCTATCGAATAAAATTCGTAAAGATCGTGTCTTCCCGTTGGGGCAGGGCAACCCCCGCTTTCATGCCGGCTTCTTTGCATTTCAAAAACCAGGCCATATTCCTGCCCAATACCCGCATAATCTGCATCCCCTCCAAATCCTTTTTCACATCGTCGGGAGTCGAGCCGTGCACCATATTCCAGTATCGCGACGAGATCACCGGCATCTGGGAGATGGTGAAATACTTGTTAAGCTGGTCAAATGTCGCCGTCGTTCCCGCCCGTCGGGCGCTGACCACCGCAGCCGCCGGCTTCAAATAAAAACACTGCCTGCCGGATAAGGCGTTGGCATAAAACACGCGATCCATAAAGCAGGTCAATGCCCCCGCCGCAGCGGCATAATACACCGGCGACCCGAACACAAACCCGTCGGCATCTTTGGCGATATCCAGAAAATCATTGACCTTATCCGAAAAAACACAGCGTCCCAGTTCCTGACATTTCCGACAGGCAATGCATCCGGCCAGCGGTTTTGTCCCAATGTGAAAGAATTCGGTCTCAATCCCCTCGGCATTGAGCGTCCGGCCCACCTCCGCCAGCGCCGTATACGTACACCCGGTTTCATGAGGACTTCCGTTGACTAATAATACCTTCATAGCAATCTCCTGACTAAAACACAAAAAAGTCTCAAATGCAGCCAAGCAAGGCTACCCAACTTATCATAGCCCAAAATACAAGACTCCGAAAGACATTTCCCGGGTTCTATCTGCCCAGGCAAAGCCAAAGAAAGCTCCTCACAAATAAATGATAGCAGATAGAATAAGTTGACATAGCAATTGATTCCTCCACCCAATCGAATTCTCCCTTCTTTCCTTGATTTTACGGCTCGGTCTTGTATAATCGCCTGCCGATCAAGGAATCCTTATAACAAGACGCATCAAGTCTGGAAAGGTTTAATTATGGCAAATGCGATAGTCAGTCAGTCTGGCGGCCCGACCGGGGTTATCAACGCCTCGTTGGTCGGCGTCATCGAAGAAGCCTGCAAATGCAAGGAAATCACCAACCTCTATGGTGCGATTCATGCGGTTGCTGGCATCAAAAAAGAGCACTTTATCGACCTTAAAAAGCTGTCGATCGACACCCTCGAACGCGTGGCCGGTTCGCCGTCCTCGGCACTGGGTTCCAGCCGCGACAAGCCGGATGAGGCCTATTGTGCCCAGATCCTGGAAGTCTTCAAGAAACGCGATATCCGCTATTTCTTCTACATCGGCGGCAATGACAGTGCCAACACCTGTTACATCATCAACACCATGGCCGAGAAATCCGGCTATGACCTCAAGGCCTTCCACGTTCCCAAAACCATCGACAACGACCTGCGCGTTACCGACCATTGTCCCGGCTATGGCACCGCCGCCAAATTTGTGGCCTGTGCCGTGATGGGCGATGACCTCGACAACCGGGCATTGCCGGGCGTCAAAATTGACGTCATCATGGGACGCCATGCCGGCTTCCTGACCGGTGCTGCAGCCCTGGCCAAGACCCGCGAAGACGATGGCCCGCATTTGATTTACCTCCCCGAACGACCGGTTACAATGGAGAAATTCCTCGCCGACGTCGAAGGGGTCTATAAGAAACTCGGACGCTGCGTCATCGCGGTCAGCGAAGGCATCAGTGATACGGACCATGTAACCTGGGCCGAAAAACTGGCCGCCAACGCCGAACGTGATGCTCACGGCAACGTGCAGCTTTCCGGCACCGGCGCCCTGGCTGACTTCCTGGCCAGTCAGATCAAAGGCAAGCTGGGTATCAAACGTGTCCGCGCCGATACCTTCGGCTATCTGCAGCGCAGCTTCGCCGGCCTCCAGTCCGAAACCGACGTCAAGGAAGCCCGCGAGTGCGGCCGCAAAGCGGTCCAGTACGCGATGAAGGAAGACAACGGCTCGGTCGCAATGAAACGCACCGGCAACGGCGCCAAGTACGGCGTGGAATACTTCCGCACCAACCTGTCCGAAGTCGCCGAAAAGACCAAATCCGTCCCCGATGAATTCATCAACAAGGATGGCAACGGCATGACTCCAGCTTTCATTGAGTACGCTGCTCCGCTGTGCGGTGCCCTGCCCAAAACCGAATATCTCGGCGGCTATCCGAAAGTGTAAATTCCTGCCGTAGCAGATTGAACTTCCATCAAACACAAAAGCCCGACGGTTTGCCCCGCCGGGCTTTTTTCTTGTATGTCTGTCTGCTCATTCAATCGGCTCTGTAGAAAACAACCCGTTATTTTAATCCGAAGAGCTTATATAAAATA